>JBDNFT010000318.1:0-6147 GCA_041689695.1 Planctomycetaceae bacterium
GACATTCGGGGCCACCATTTCTTGTCAATTGTCGTTCGCGTACGGATGCTTGGGTAACTTCGAACGATCCAGCGGTCCTGCCGGCGGAATGGGAATGCGATCGCCGTCGATGAAGGCGTACAGACGGTGCAGGGACTATGAGCATCCGTGAATCGCATTCCCTGTTTCGCCAGACGATCCAGATTGGGTGTGGGGATTTTTGATTCCGGGTTGTAACAACCGACATCCCCGTAGCCCAAATCGTCCGCCAGAATGACGACGATGTTTGGCAACGTCTCCGGAGATTCGGCTGCCGATACTCGTGTGGTGAGCAGCAGAAGGAGGATGACTCTTGCAGAGTATTGCATGCGATGGTTTACCTTTGGCGGCCTTGGCTATCGGACTTACATGGTTGATTCCCAATCAATTAATAACACGTCTTTGCTCGATTTCCATGATGACGATCGCCTCCGCGAACCCTCTGCCGATCTGTGCCATGATCTTTGCAGACCCATTGTAATGGTATGCAGCGTTCGAACTGCCCTTCAGAATCTCATGTTCGCGTGGCGTATAAAGTTCGTCTCGAAATTTTGCCAACGCAGCTTCTCGTTGCTCGCGGCTGAGCTCCTTGTTCTGGTTCAGCTCATTCGATTTCGCATTCACTTGCTCGCTTCGCGCCTTCAGGGCGTCCAGTTCTGCGTCCCAGTATTTCTCGGTCAGAACGGCCGTCACGTTGCCTTGAAACTCCGGCATCGCGGCCGGTGCAGCCATGGCTTTGCGAAAGCCATCGTGAATCGGGATGTAGCGTTTTTCTTCGGGTCGATACTGATCAACCGGACCTCCGACTCCCAGGACGCCAATCACGAACGGAAGTTTTGGCGCTGCAAGATCTTTTCGAACGTCGCGAATAAACTGGGCCATCAACCGGCTGTAGAGGTCGTATCCTCCGGGTTGATCGCGGTTGGGGTAAACGCCCTGATCGACCATGTCGTTCCAGCCCTGGAACCAGACAAAGCCTGCCAGTTCATAGCCCGCTTCCTGATCGTAGTCGGGATAGACTCGCGGGATGTCTTTCAAGACCTTGTTCACGTGTTCCATCATCAAGCGGTAGTAGACACCGGAAGCCGCAGCCCGCTCTGCCTTGAGTTGCTCAATGTCTTTGCCTTGCTTGCTCATCGTTTGCAGTTCGGATTGGTTAAACTCATAAGGTCCGGAACCAGGAGAACGAAAATCGGTATGCAGCGACTGGCCACCCCATGCGGTCTTGATGATCAGGATCGGCTGATCCACCGCTTTCTGCATGAAGATTCCAAATGTGAACTCGGGGCCGATTTTCGTGCCGTGACCGATCGCTCCATAACCAGCCGTCAATTGGCCATGGTAGTCTTTCTCAATTCCATCATTTCCAATCGAAGAAATCCAAACGTTGTCGCAAACACGCGGCGTGCCATCGGCATTTCGCATCTCTTTTAGTAGTGGAGCAGTCTGCGGATCCATGCCGATGTGGTCAAGCGTTGAGATTTCGGCATGTCCCTGCATGTTGGACTGGCCAGCGAGAATGAAAACCTTGAGCGGTTTCTTTTCCGCACCGAACGCATCCTTCGCGACCAGACATGGAGCGAACAGAAAAGTGGCAGTCAGGACAAAGAACAACATCACGTTTAATTTGTTCCCGACTGCTTTTGGTTGAACATGAATACGAACGACAACGCCGTCGGCTGAAAGCACGACGGCGTTGTTGAGATCTGATGTTCGGTCTTCGTTCATCACACAGGGAGCCCGGTAAACTCAGCCTGCATTTCGAAGTCGTCCAACAATGCGTTCAAAGTCATCGTTGTTGCCGAAGTGAATCACGATCTGGCCTGCGTTGTTTTTCTTCTGTTTAATGTCAATCTTTGCGCCCAGATGGCCTCGCAGAAAATCCTGCAAACCAAGAACATGATTTGACGGGCCAGTCTGCTGATCGCTCTGCGGCTGATCGGTTGACTCAGTACCATTTGGAAGTGGCAATGTCCCGGCTCGCAGCATCTCGCGGACAATGTCTTCAACACGACGAACTGACAACTGCTCTTCTTCGATCTGCCGTGCCAGTTCGTTCTGCTGCACTTCGGAAAGTGGCAACATCGCTTTCGCGTGGCCGCCAGAAATCTTGCTTGATCGAACAAGCTGCTGAATCGATTCCGGAAGTTCCAGTAGTCGCAGCATGTTGCTGACCGTCGCGCGGTTCATGCTCAACTGTCGGCCAAGCTCTTCAATCGTTCCACCGAAACGATCCAGATAGTCTTTGAAGGCAGCTGCCTTTTCGAGCACATTCAGATCTTCGCGTTTGATATTTTCTTCGAGCGCAGCTTCAGTTGCCTGACGGTCTTCAAACTGAATGACGCGGCAAGGAACTGTTTCCAGTCCAATCTGTTGAGCCGCCCGCCAGCGGCGTTCACCGGCGATCAGTTGATAGCCAACTTCGCCATCGGGCTTAGCCCGCACCAGCAAGGGCTGAAGCAATCCATGCTTGCGAATACTTTCGCTGAGTTCATCGATCGCGGCTTGTTCAAATTCACGACGCGGTTGGAATGGATTGCGTTCGATGAGTTCCATAGCGATCTCATCGGACGCCGGAGCCGGCGGCGATGACAGCGCATGCATCGGAATTGTGGATGGCGTCTGGCCGTAGTGCTCTTCTGACCCACTACCGCCTAGAAGTGCATTTAAGCCTCGACCCAAGCGTCGCTTAAACTGTCCCGGATTTGCTTGATCGTGTTCTACTGCATGTGCTTCCATGTGACAGCCCCCAATCGAAAACCTAGAAACCATTTGCCAGGACGGATCGTTTGCCGCATTCTGATTTTTTATCGACACGCAGCGAATCCGTTCAACCATCGCCTGTTCGGATAATCGGCACGACTGCCATTGTCGGTACAGCCAGGAATTCAGTTTTCTGGCGTATGGTACGGTTCTGCAATTTCTGCCGGTATGGACGTCACACGGAAGGGTGTCATCGTGGCCAGGCTATTGAAAACCGGGACAATACAAAGACTGTTGATTTTGTCGAATCTGCAATTGCTGGGTGAACGGCAAATCAAATTTCTGAATCAATGGTCATAGGATTGGACCGCTGCGGATATGAAATGCGTTTTGTCGCGAGATTCAACAAGCAGCAACGAACGATCACATTCGAATGCTGGCCAAGATTTTCCAACGTTAGCGACGGTGACCAAGCTCAATCTCGGAGGTTAGTTGGAGTCCAGCGCTGGAGTCCAGCGCTGGAGTCCAGCCTTTAGGCTGCTGCGATTCCTGCGACTGCGTCTCCTCATCTACCGTCTGAGGAAGCTGAATTGTAAGTTCCAGATTGACATCGACCGCAAGAATGGTAACCTATTACCAGTGGTAACTGGTTACCATTTTAACCACGGGAGATAGGCAATGGTCAAAAAGCAGGCTGCTCAGGAACTGGGGCGACGGGAACGGCAGATTCTGGACATCGTGTTTCGTTTGGGCGAGGCGTCAGTTTCCGATGTGCTTGCGGAGATGCATGATCCGCCTGCTTACGATTCCGTCAGAACAATGATTCGGCTGCTGGAGAAGAAACGGTTCGTTCGACATCGGCGGGATGGCAATAAATACGTGTACTCGCCCACGCAGTCGCACAAGACGGCCAGCCAGTCCGCTTTGCAGCATCTGATGAAAACATTTTTTCAGAGTTCCGTTGCCGACACGCTCGCGGCGGCAATTGATCTGGAATCAGACAACCTCAGTGATGAAGAGTTGGATCGGCTCGAATCGATGATCGCGCAGGCTCGAAAGGAAGGACGATGATTCAATACTTAAACACTCTGACCGGCGACGGATGGTTACCAGCGTCGCTCGACGTTGTCGCAAAGTCGAGCGTATTACTGGTATTGGCGTCGATAGCATGTTGGTTGTTGCGTGGTTGTACGGCAGCACTGCGTCACAGAATTTGGACAATCGCACTGGCTGGTTGCGTTGCAGTTCCCGTTGTTGCGGTGGTCGGACCGCAGCTTCAGATTCCATTGTTGCGTACAAAACCTGTCGTGCAGAAAATCAAGACTTCGTCGGCAGCGACGGTGAACAGCGCAGAGTGCTCCGAAGTGGGATCTGGCCTTACGAATACGACGCAACCACAGTCGGCGGGCGATTCAAACGAAGCCTTGTCGTCTGGATTGAATGCGACGTTTAGCTGTGCATCTACCGTGACCGCTGACACTGGCGGCATATCCACCGACGCTGTGAAAGCCGCTGCCGCCGTCAGTTTTTTTAGGATGGCGCTAGGAGTCTGCTGCGTGTCGCTGATTGGCGCCGCAACACTCACGGCGGTTGTGGTTCAGCGAGCACAAACTGTCGCTGGCACAGTTCGCGATGCTGTGACTGGCGAGCCGGTGGAAAACGCGAATGTCTATGTGTTGGGAGGCACTCGTAAGTATACCAGTCCGCAGTATCCCGTCAGAACTGACAGACGCGGAAAATTTCGTCTCATTCGCACAAAAGAAGAACTCGATTTCACGGTCGTGGTCGATGGCGACAAACATCTCTATCACCCGGCAAGTCGAACGTTCACGAACGTTCACGAACGTCACAGACACCGGCGAGACAACTGCTGACTTCGAAATCCAGCGCGGCATCCTGATTCGCGGAAAGGTCGTTGAAGTAAACACGGATCGACCGATTGCTTCGGAGCATCGTAATTTTTGCGATGACATCCAACCCGGTCCATTGTACGCGGGTTATGCCAAATACTATCCACTCAAGGACAACCGTTGGCTCAACGATCTTGGTCAGGGGCTGATCTCGATTCCGTTTTCGTACAGCCAGTCAAACTATTTGCGATGGGTACATATTGATGCGAAAGGCGAGTTTCAGATGGCTGTCCCGCCGGGGCAAGGAATTGTTCTGATCGAAGCGCATCCACCGAGAAACACATGGGGGGGAGGTTCCATTCCCCAAGTGCCGTACCTTACAAACAGCGGCGATATTACCGGCACGAATCCATTGCTGGGGGATCCGAAGCCCAGCGAGTTAAATTTTCCGGGTATGCAGAAACCCATCGAGGCCGATGACTTTCACACTTATAAGTTGATCGACCCAGCGGTCAGTGAAAGCGATCCCCTCGATCTTCGCTTCGAAGTTAATCCAGCTCCGTCGCGCGCCATTCACTTCGTCGATCCCAAAGGCAATCCAATCTCTGGCGCAAAGGTCGCGGGACTGGTGCCCAAGGGCCAGTACGGCGAGACACAAGTGAGAGACGTTGAGGATTCTGATGCTTTGGTTTACATTGCTCCAGCGATCGAAAAGGATCGCCGGATTGTCGCGATCAGCTATGATGGGAAATTCGCGGTCTCAACGTCGATTGCTGCGACCGGCAAATCCCCACTCGCTATCAAAATGCAGCCGACCGCATCGCTGAAATTCCGCCTGGTTGACAAGGCAAGCGGTAAATCGCCTTTTGGCTATCGGTTCCGATTGGTGTATGGCAAAGGCATCACGTCAACTGGCTGGTTAAGCTTTAACTCGATCGAAGAATTCACAACGGATAAAAACGGCGAGATCACAATCACTTCAATCATTCCGGGCGAGCCGGTATCGCTGGCACTCATTCCGCCACAGGGACAAGAGGCCAAACCGCAAGAGCTGGAAAGTTTGACGCTGGAGCCAGGTGAAGTAAGAAAACTTGGTAACGTGCAAGTTGGAAATTTTCTGTAAGTAGTCGCGAGTTTCCGTTACCAATACTCTTAGAACTAGAAACCGATGTTGCACTGGTGCTGCTCAGTGCATTCGTCGATGGTAACATTGAACACACCGACGATTGGTTGCAGGGAATGGTGGATTCATTCTATCCCAGCCTAAGCGCCGTAGTCGTGATGACCAAAGAGAATAGTGATCTGGTGCGAGAGTAAACGCTATCGCCTCAGATCCGCTCAGTTGTCGTAGTCAACAACCACGACACCGTTACCGGAAGTTATTTCAACTCCGAATCGGCCATAGTCCAGACTGATGCGAGTTCTGCAAGGTGAAACCTGAAGATTTCGCAGCGGGCTTCTTGGAACAAAAATCTGAACATAGACGAGGCGTTCGACGATGTCATGGGCGCACATGTTCGGGTCACGAACGGCGATGATCATAGGCACTGCGTTGGGAGCAATATCGCATTCATCA
>JBDNFT010000319.1:0-4693 GCA_041689695.1 Planctomycetaceae bacterium
TCCAGGCTTCTGCCTGAGGCATTTTCCACGCTTTCGGAAGACGCAAAGCAGTCGCTGTGACGTGAAGTTGCGACCGTAATTCACCAGTTGGGACAACCGAGGTACCGTGAGGTGAATTCCTGGCCCACCGTGAAAAATAGCGTTTGACGTCATGCGAAACGGGAATTCGTGCTGCCGTGTTTGTGAGCGGGCTAATTCTTATACGAAATTATGGAAAACACTGACGGCAAGGCAGGTGTTGATTTAACCGTTTAACCCGACTCGAAGAGGAGGCAATTCTGTGCACTTAAGGCGAGCGGGGGATGTCAATCCCCTGATTCGTTGGAACAATGCGAAAATCAAGTACTTACGAACTCCGCAGGATGGTTGGATTCATAAGTTCACACTATTACGAAGAGGAGCTACCGAGTGCATGACCTCCTCTTCGAGTCGGGTTAAACGGGAACTTTCTCCGTTGAGACTCAATCAACATCCCGCGTCCTGCTTCGCCAACCAAAAAACTCACCGCATGCTCCGCAAATTGACAGACTTCAGGCAAACACGGGGGTCTGGTTGACCTTGCCGGTTGAACTTGACGTGACGCCATCGACGCGACGATAACTACAAATGGATCGCGAAGGATTGCCATCCGGATTGGATTTAGAAGCATTGAGGCTTACCATGGTCAAGGTTGCCATTGAAAACGCGGAGTCGGATGAGACTCCCGGCGGAAAAAAAATTCGACGATCTTCGAAAAGCGACAAGTCGCCGCAGAAGTCTCACTGGTTGCTAAAGCTGAGTTTGCTGCTGACTACCGCCGTTGCTGCCGCTCCCAGCGTGTTGTCATTGTCCGGTTCGCTGCCAGCGTTGATTAAGAAGGCGAATCCCAAACTGGGCGACGCCGTCTCCTTTAGCAGTGTCAAAATGCACTGGTGGGCTCCAGTAGAGATTACCGGTTTGAAGGTTCAGGATCTCAGTCAACCACTGGAACCCGGCGCGGCAAAATCTACCACGCCGATGCTCTGTGAAGTGGAGCGGGTTACAACAATCGAACCGCTCTGGCGAATTGCTCTCAATGCAGGCCGAGGGACTGGCGTTGTCGTGAAGTCGCCACGTTTGATTTTGATCGCTGGCGAAAAAGGCACAAATCTTGATCGCACGGTGACGGAATTATTCGGAAATTCGGATGAGACCAACGGTCCACGGTTTCCTTTTCGACTCACGATCGAAGACGGTGCCGTGCAGTTGCGTTCAGCGCCGGTTGGAAGTCCAGTCGCTGCCAAGTTGACGCCTGCAGAAGGCGACACCTCAGACGCGGCAGCCGCTTCAGCGATTGCTGACGCGAATTCCTCAGCGGCAGTCGCAGTTCCCGTCGCAACGGCTGTTACTTCGGCCATCGCGGACGTATCAGAAATCACTGGCACGTTTTCCACGATGGACACATCTCGCTGGCTGCCGGCAATGAAGTTGTCCGCTTCGATTCGGCAATCCAGTGGACAGCAAGTCACAAAACGCACGGCGTCTCGACTGACCCGCATGGCCGCAAATCTGGATTCTATTGTCAGCGATTTTCCGAACGTGCCGCTGGAAGACCTTGTCGGCACAGATGCGTCTGGCGATCCAAATTCTGCTCGCATCCAGATCCATCTGCAGCCGCGCATTGACGAGCAGGGACGTCAGGCGATTCAGATTGGTGCTCGCGATGTTGACCTGCGACTGATTCAACCGTTTCTTTCCATGCTGGGCATTGATGTCTCTGTCAACGGCATGATTTCCGGCGGCATTGACGCTCGACTGGCCGGTGCGGATCTGAAAGACGGTCTAGTGGGACGAATCATGCTGTCCGGCGATGATGTTCGCATTCGGCAACCCCAATGGGCTGCCGATGACTGGCTGCCGCTTGGAATCGTGAACGCGAACGGAGCCGTTGCGATCGCCGATGACGGAATGCTGATTCAGGATCTGAAGATCACAACCAACGTTGCAGAACTTACAGGCAGCGGAGAACTTCGACACTCTGCCACCTCCGCCAGCGCGGAGCAATCACAAAAGATTGAACTCAATGGATCACTGAATCTTGCCAAAGTCGCTCAATCAATGCGCAAGACTCTGGCACTGCATGACGACGTCACGATTCAAAGCGGGACGCTTGTATTTCAGGCTCAAGGTTCAGCCGATGCACCAAAAGAGAGTACAGGGAACGCGGCCAGCGTCGTCAATGCGTCTCAAAAAGGCAGTTGGCAGATTGGGACGAGAGTCGATGGGCTTCAGGCAATTCAAGGCGGTCGGTCGCTTAAGGTCGATTCGAACATTCGCGTGGATGCATTTGGTCCGTTCGTGAATGGAATCCCGGATCTTTTGCGTGCCCGACTCACGGCCGACTTCGGCACAATCGATTGCCTGCCCGATGGTACCGGATGGAAGATTTCTGGATTGCTGCAGCCCGCGTCACTTTGGCAAACACTGCGACAATTTGCCGACGTTCCTCAACCCGGCATTCGCGGCGATCTGCGATTTCAAACGCGAGTTGCCATGCAGAACGATGGTTTCAAACTATCGGATCTGGAATTGAACTCATCCGACGTCACCGCCCGCAGCACCGCATTGACCATCATCCCGGCAAATCCCATCACATCAATGCTCGACGGTGCCTTGCATGTGGAAGGTTCCGGATCTGCCCTGCGCACGCTGTTGATGCCATGGCTGGATGCATCGTTTCTGGCGGAACAATCGCAGATCGTGGCGGATATTTCTGCGTCGCCAAGAAGTGATATCCAGCTCAACGTTCGTATTGCTCCCACCGGAGTCGCGAATTTACAACGTGGGAATGTGCTTTCCGTTTCGCAGAGCCAGGCGAAAAACACGACTCAGCCGCAGTCTGGTAGGCAGTTCACATCGGCTGCGACATCGGTCTTTGTCGTCGATGAAGCAGAGATCAATCTGAACATGACTGCGTCCAATAACGGCAGTCAGTTCGACATCAAAAATGGAGTCGTCAAACTTCCAGGCTTGGCGGCTGCTGTGACAGGCATGGTGTCAGTCCCGAACGGCAATACGTTGCTGGATCTCACGGCTGATACAACATATGACCTTGATATTCTGAGTCGTCGTTTGTTCGCTTCCGATTCAGGCATCGCGCTGAGCGGTCAGGGACGCGATGTCTTCAAGCTCAAGGGCGACCCTTCGCAACTCACCGCAGTCGCACAGCAAGGTGCATCGAAAAGTGGCGGAAATGCCCTGCAGGGTTCAGGCGGGTTGAAATGGGTTTCAGCCAATATTCTGGGACTCAGCGTTGGCGGTGGATCCACGCAGGCCACTTTGGAAAATGGTCTGCTGCGAACAACCCCGATTCAATGCAGTTTCAACGGCGGCCAGTTGAACGCCATGGCCCAGTACGATATTTCAACGTCACGGCTGCAACTGGGGTCGGGAAGCCGAATTGAAAATGTGCAGGTGACTCCCGAGTTGTGTCGGCAGTGGTTGGGATTTGTGGCTCCCATGATGGCGGATGCCGCTGACGTGAACGGTCAACTGTCAATGCGTGTCGAACGATTCTTCTGGGATCTGAACGCGCCGCAGAATTCAGATGTCTCCGGACAACTCACAATTCATGAGGCATCTGCAACGCCCGGGTCATCGTTCGCATCGCTGCTGCAGGTTGTCGATCTGCTCCGTAAACGAGACGATACGAATGGCTATGCTGGCCGATCATTGACGTTGCCCGAACAAACTATTCCCGTTCAGGTGCGTCAAGGTTACGTAATTCACGATGGCCTGATCATGGATCTGGCAGGCTACCGTTTGAAATCATCCGGAGCGGTCGGCTTGAACGAACAGATTCAGATCACGCTTGATGTGCCCTTGGAAAAAGGCACTGCTGTGACAACTCGTTCGATCAAAGTTCCACTACGCGGATCTGTGAAAAGCCCGCAACCGGACACGGCCGCATTAATTCAGAATCTGGGCGCTCAGAAGCTGCAGGAAAAGCTTGGCGTGGATAAGCTGCAGGAGAAAATCGGCAACGGCGTCGATGAGACGCTGAACAAAGGTCTGAACAAGTTGCTGAATCGGTTTTAAGCAGGCTCCGCGCGAATCGAGGGGCCATCAATAATGGTTCTTATTGCGCGGTTTTCCTCCTTGAACTCTGTGTTCTCCGTGGTGAAATCTGCAGTAAGTGGCTTTTGGTCTGGCAATATATCACTTCGTTGCCAAATCTCCTGCAAATCGTCACACTGCCGTCCCTTCCTGTGTTTCTTCCCTCCAGTCAATCAAGCCGTCGAAAAGGATGTGATTGTCGTGATTCGTGCCTACAGTGTTGCCACGCGATCTGTCGTTAGTGGTCTAATCGTTGTGCTGACGATGTTGTCATTGTTGTCATTCAGTGTTGCTTCTGCTCAAGGTGATGACTTTCCAAAAGCCTTCAACACCGATCCGCCGGATTCGAATCCTCCATCGCCGGAAGAAATGGTAAAGTTGATTGAGCTGCCGCCGGGGTTCAACGTGACTCTGTTTGCCGGCGAGCCTGACGTTCAGCAACCGATCTGCATGGACTTCGACGACAAAGGACGTCTGTGGGTTGCCGAATGTTACACCTACAGCGGCGGACCGTATGAAACAAAACTGCGCGACCGCGTCGTCATTCTGGAAGACACCGACGGCGACGGTAAACACGACAAACGAACCGTGTTCTGGGACAAAGGCTACATGCTGACCA
>JBDNFT010000320.1:0-3536 GCA_041689695.1 Planctomycetaceae bacterium
ACACTGAAGTCTATCAGCGTCAGGCATATGCCGAGGAAACAAATGCGGGGGAGCCATATCACTTTGCCGGTCCATTGCTGCGTCGCATGACGGCCGAACAGGCCTGGGATTCAATCCTGACGCTCGCAGTTCCCGACGAATACCGAGAAATGCCAGCCGAAATTCGCACAACTGCCATTGATCTCGATTTGACGAAGGCTTCGGCAGAGGAAGTTTTGGAAGCAGAAAGAAAGTTCCGAGAATTGGACGGGGAACAAAGAAAATACCAGGCTCCTTATCTCTACAAGGGTGTGTTGTTAGCGCGAGCTTCCGAACTGCCTTCGCCAGCTCCGGCCAATCACTTTCTGCGAATGTTCGGACAATCTGATCGGGAGTTGATTTCAGCATCGTCCACGACAGGGTCGGTACCACAAGTGCTGTTCATGCTCAATGGTCCTATTTCACATATGTTGCTGGAAAGCAACTCGACAATTTACAACAACGTCATGAAGCGAAAGACGGTCGATGATGGTATTGATTCGGTATTTCTGACGATTCTGAATCGCAAGCCGGACATGGAAGAAAAGAAACTTGCAGTGAATGAAATCAGCCAGGCTGGTCCTGCGGGCTATGGAAATGTGATCTGGTCGTTGCTGAATACACGCGAGTTTTTGTTTGTTCAATAAGAGATTTACCATCATGCGAAATCTATTTAAGAAACTTGACGACATCAACCGCCGTCGATTCGTTGAATACGCTGCCAAATCAACTTTGGGAGTGAGTATTCTGCCAATGCTGAGCGGCGTCAGTAATGCCGCTCAGGAACAGGCCGTGGCCGCAGTGAGCGGAGGAAAAGCGAAGCGATTGATTTATCTGTTTATGAACGGAGGCATGACGCATATCGATACCTTTGATCTGAAACCAGGGCACGAAAATCAGGGACAGACAAGAGGCATTGCCACGAATGTGGCTGGAGCTCAGATCAGTGAGTTTCTGCCGACGTTAGCCGGACTGTTCGACAAGTTGGCGGTGGTTCGGTCGATGTACACTCAAACCGGCGATCACGAAGCCGGTGAATATCTGATGCGAACCAGCTACGAACAAATCGCAACAGAACGACATCCATCACTTGGGCCGTGGATACAGCAGTTCAAGGGACGTCAAAATAAATCGCTGCCTGATACTGTCCTGATCAGCGCGCCTGCGCGACATCCGGGCGCGGGATTCTTTGATCCAACGTTCAGTCCGCTGCCGATCGGTGATCCAAATCGAGGACTCGAAAACACCAAGTCACCGGAATACCTGACAGCAGCGTCATTCGATAAACGCCAGGCTCTGATCGATGGCTTCGATCGCAAGTTCCGTGATCGATATCCGCTGCGTAACGTCAAGCAGTATTCCGATTTCTATTCTGAAGCGACAAGCCTGCTAACGAGCGGTGAACTGAAAGCTTTCGATCTGAACGAAGAGAAACCAGAAGACCGCGATCGCTACGGACGCAGTGCTTTTGGTCAGGGCTGTCTGCTGGCTCGGCGACTTGTAGAAAACAATGTCCCATGTGTCGAAGTGACATGCGGTGGCTGGGATATGCACAACAGTATTTACAACGGTGCAACTTTGCCGACGGGAGCCGGAGTTCTGGATCGCGGAATGGGGAACCTGCTGAAAGATCTTGCGGATCGCAAACTACTGGACGAAACCCTTGTTGTCCTGACGACAGAATTCGGTCGATCGCCTGTCATCAACTACAACGCCGGTCGTGACCATCATCCGGCCGTATTTTCATCCGTCCTTGCGGGTGGCGGGATCAAGGGCGGGCAGTTTTATGGAAAGTCAGACGCCGCCGGCCATGGTGTTGATCAGGACGGAGTTGCTCCAGCAGACTTCAACGCCACGATCGCCACGGCGCTCAATCTTCCACTCGAAAAGATCGTGCATTCGCCAACAGGTCGTCCGTTCAAAGTTGCCCACGACGGTAAGGCGTTGTCAAAACTGCTGTAACCACCCATCGGTAAGTTTGGGGACATAACAATCAATTGCGAAAACAGAATCCGGAGACTGACGTCTCGCGGCTCGCCCGGTTCCCGGCGAGCGGAGGACGTCAGTCCCCTGATTGCAATTCCTGCGGTTATGCCATGAACTTGTACACGGCTGCCTATAGTAGCCATCACTCTCCGAGTGATGAATGCCAAGGGCCGCTTTTTGCGGCCTTCGGCACTCACGGAGTGACGTCTACTTTGTCAAATCGAATGCTGCTCACTCGTAGCGCAACGCGTCGATGGGGTCGAGACGGCTGGCGCGCCATGCGGGGTACAGTCCAAAGACAAGTCCGACAACGGCGGCAAAGACCATCGCCACGATGCCTGCCGGAATGGACACGACAACGGGCCAATCTGCTCCACTGCTGATCGAATTGATGAGCGTCGTAATGCCAACAGAAGCACCAATTCCAACAGCAAGGCCGATGGCCCCGCCAAAACAACTCAGGACAACCGATTCAATCAAAAACTGAATCATAATGTCACGGCCTCGCGCGCCGACAGCCATCCGGATGCCGATTTCCCGCGTGCGCTCCGTGACGGAAACCAGCATGATATTCATGATACCGACGCCACCGACCAGAAGCGAGATACCCGCAATTGACGCCAGCAAAGCCGTCATGATGCCGGTAATTTTCCCGAACAGCTCGGACAACTGAGCACTCGTGACAACTTCGAAATCTGGCTTCTGTCCCACGGCAATATGGTGTCGATCCAACAGCAATTGTTGAATTTCTGCCTTGGCCGCATCGATAAGTTCCGGCGCACGGGCTCCGACAAGGATTGCGTTCACATTCCCAAATGATGTGCCCTGTAAGCGTTTGAGGACGGTAGTATAAGGCATCAGCATCACGTTGTCCTGATCATCGCCAGTCAGTGATGCGCCCTTTTTGCCAAGCACACCGACGATCGTGAATGGGATATTGCCGATCCGCAACTGTTGCCCGATGGGATTGTCTGCAGGAAACAACTCTCGCACGACCGTATGCCCCACGACACAGACACAATTGCCAGCTCGTTCATCGCGTTCGGTAAAGAAACCTCCCGCCTCAATGTCCCACGTGCGAACTCGCAGGTAATCTACGCCTACGCCCCACATCTCTTTGGGCTGCATGTTGGTATTACCACGCACCACCGGTTTCACTCCAAACACCAGCGGCGAATACGCCAGTACCGACGAACATTCCTGACCAATAGCCATCGCGTCTTGATCAGTCAACGAAGGCAGACTTCCACTCTGGACACCTCGCCGCTTTTCAAACGACGGCTGAACGACGATGAAATTTGTCCCAATGGATTGTAACTGTTCCTGCAACAACTGCCCGGCACTACTGCCGACAGACACCATCGTGGTAACGGCGGAGATTCCGATCACGATGCCCAGCACTGTCAAGGTGGCCCGCATCTTGTTTCGCAGCAAAGCCCGTATTGCGACTGAAATCGTCAGTAGAAAACTCATGGTGCCCCCGGAGGTTTAACGCCCGTAATCAGTTCGTCACCAGCTTTCAGATCACCGGA
>JBDNFT010000321.1:0-5046 GCA_041689695.1 Planctomycetaceae bacterium
GGCGGTCCCTAGTCATAAACCCGCGATCACGGGCCTATATCATTGTTTTGTGGTCGGCACGTCGCATCGCTTTGATCACGTCATTCGCGAGGACAAGCTGATTGTGATTTTTCTGTAAATTCTTCACGATAAACAGCAAAACGCCCTCGAAACTGAGGCATCGAAAAGCGGTTTGCAACAAGTGCCCGTCGCGTTTCAATTCAGCATTCGTAAAGTCCTCAATTGCCGGATTGTGAAAACACAAATAGTCCGTCCGATTTTCACGCGCTACCGTTAAGAAATTACCTTCGAGCTCTTTCAGACTTGCCGCAAACTTTGCGTCGTAGCCGATCAAGTCCGCAGCGATTGCTTCCAGAAACAGTTTGAATTGAGCTTTGAGTCCGGTGATTGAGACGTTCGATCCATGCACAGCAAAGATCAACAACAGTCGCTGCGCATTTTCGGAGAGTTGGTGCCGAAATGCGTGTTCCCAAATACTGCCAGGCTCGTTCAACATCGCAAGAAAATGGCTTCCGAACGCCTTGGGTGGCTGTGGCGATAGGCTCTGCATCTCACACATCGTTTGCACGATGCGGGGATTGTAATGCGGGTGGTCGAGCGTCAGTCTCGCATGACCGGAACCAACGAATTCACTGCAAACCTCGGCATCGATCCCATTAAAAAACAGGTGATTCACAAGGATCTGGGCACGGATGAGCTTTGTGTAGTCCTTTAGCTCAACTGTTGACTTTGAAGCTTCGACACCTGCGTCGCGGGCCAGAATTTCATGCTGCTGTCTTGCTTGTTCGAACAAGTATTCCCTTGTCGTCAACACTAGTCGCTTTCGGCCCGGATTCCTGCGGCACGACTTCATGAGGTTTAACAACTGCTGGTCCTCATTTTTCGGCAATCTCTCTCGCAGACTTGTTGCCCCAAGAAAGTCGTCGTAAAAGAAGATTTGCTTCTGTTCCGAATCGTAGACGTTGAATGCCGCGTCTGTGCCACCGGCAACGTAAACGCCATGCCAGTCCTCAACCAGGTGGCGAGCAATTAACAATCGTGCCGTTGTTGTCTTACCGATTCCCGGAATGCCTGTGAGCATGCAGACGCCCGTCGCCTCCAACATTTCGAGACTTCTGTCAAAGGCCTTCGTATGGACGAACATCGACAACTGACGCTTAATTTCCTCAATTTCGAGCGCGCTTTGGACGAACACGCCGTTATTCAGCAAACGCTCCAGAACAGCCGTACTCGGGAGCCAAAGTTTGAAATGCTGCTTTTCAACTTCAGCGTATTTCCCAAGTAAGTTATTCAGATCTTCGGCCCCAAAAATGTCACTTGGCGACAAACAGTGCGGTGAGAGTGCCTTGTACAACTCGTCTTTTTGCGGCGGCGTCAAACTGACCGAGGTTGTCACGATGTAGCGCGACGGATTCAATTTGGCGGCTTTTGGCTTCTCCTTTTCCCTCAAGTATGACTCTAACTTCGAGTACCCTGATCGAAGAAAATGCTTTGCCTGGATAACCCACAGGCCAGCCGACTTCGGTCTCGAGTAGCGCAGATCGATTCCGTTATCGCGTCCACTGCGAAAGCTTTCTAAATGGACGCCAAATTCTTTCTGTAACAGATCGCGAGACAGATCTTCGAAGTCATTGGGAGAAAGCGTGGAAAAGTCGTATTTCGTCACTTCGTCAAACCATACATGAAGGATTCAACCGCAGGTAACATGAAACAAATCCAAATCTAGCAGAATCTTGAAATCCCTGCAGTAAATCGACGCCCCTGGGATTTACGCTTCTTTGAAACTCCTCCAGTCGTCAATAAGTGCTTCAGTCTGATCACTCGCAGCCAATCACTCAGGCAAACCGCTGCTTCAGTGGTCTCGATCACGGCGTGAAACTACATTTGCCGTTTTTGCCTCGGTTCGAGATACTGACGCGATGGCGCTCTGTAGCACCCAAACCCTATGCAATCGAATTTCCGTTCTCCATCTGGCATCTCGTCATTCGAGGTCGGGCGACTGCAGGCTTCGCGTGCGCTGCCGTTCTGCTGAGCGCCGGAACTGCCCTTGCGTTGCCTTGATGCGGAATCGCCGTGCCGGAATGAATTCCGGAGTTTGACGTGAGCGATGGATTTGTTCTTGAGGGAACGCCCCTCGGACTGGCATGGGTCGGCGCCACAGTGACGGCCGGACTTTGATCTGGAAATGAGATATCCGGTGACATGACGGGGTGACAGGTGATTGTATTTCACACACTCCGTCGTCCGGCACTTGCCCTGCGTGACTTTGAATGATCTTCAGGCTGCACAAGAGTGATGGGTCAGTGGTTTGGCAGCGAATGAGCAGCAAGGTTTGTTGTTCGCCTCTCGCAAAAAACATCACGGCGGAGCGTGATGAGTACATTTGAATGTTTCGCAATTATTGCATCAATGCGAAGCACCTCGGCTCGAAGCTTGCAGTGATCGTCGCCGTTCATGTTGAACAATTCGACGGGCGGATTTCCGTTTTGTTGGGCAATGGCAATTGCAAATTCAAGGTTTCACTGCAATTCAGCAATGTCTCGTACAGTTGATAGCGGCACGAGCTTTCATCTGCAGTATGCTGATAAAACTGATCGCTCGCACACACGCCTCGTATTCTGCACGCTCTTCGACCGTCAGCGTTCCTTCGGTGGATTTTTCCCCGAAGTCATCCAGTTTCTGCTGCACGTCCGGCGCGGCTCGCAAGCCGGCGATACTACGGGCAACGTCAAGCGTCAGACATCTGCTGACGGGATCAAGAAGTTCATCGATTGTTCAAAAACGGGAAGGTTGTATCATGGCAGGATGATAATACGTCACGACAGGGACGGGAACGGTCTGTAAGGAAATCAGGAATCGACTGAAGACTCTGATCATTCAATCCTGCGATTCATCGTCCTAACCCTAATCGTCCTGTCAACCGTTGATAAGAGGACCGTTTGGATCAATGACCTGCGTCACACTTAAAAGCAAGCACTCATGAAATCGACAGCCTGCGAGGCCATTGAGGTCAAAATTGAGACAGCCGAATTACTCTGGATCCATATCACTCAAAGCGCCAGGATAAAACGCAACACGCAGCGAATTAACAACCGCCAGAATATCGATCAATTCCTGACAGATCGCACCAGCGACCGGCGGCAGATATCCCAGCGAGGCGGCAATCATTCCTATCGCACTTAGCAGCATCCCACCCACGGCACTCTGCAACGCGATCGTTCGCATGCGGTTACCGATGTGAAAAAACTCATCAACCTTCAGAAGTGAGCTTTCCAAAATCACGGCGCTCGCGGCTTCGGCCGTGACATCGCTGGATTGGCCAAAGGCAACGCCAACCGTCGCAGCCGTGAGTGCCGGGGCATCGTTGATTCCATCGCCCATGTAGAGCGTCTTCGCCTTTCGAGTTTCCTCGCGGACAAGCTCCAGCTTCTGCTCCGGCGACTGACTGAAATAGACTTCTTTGATGCCAACAGCATCGGCAAGATATCGCACTTCAGATTCGCGATCACCGGAGACGATCATGACTCGGGAAAAATGGTGTTTCGGCAGGTGACCGATAAACGATTTTCCGTCATGCCGAGGTTCATCGCGAAACCTCAGAACAGCAGCAAACTTCTGATCAATCACGACCACACATTCCAAGCCTGCAGATTGCTCTGGTAAGTCACTCTGTTGTGCTATGCCGGACGAAATCACTTTCTTGCGACTGGTCACTTCAACTTCATGCGATTCGACCAATCCAGTCAATCCCTGTCCGGGCGGTTCATGAACCTGCGACGCCTCGGGAATGACGAGTCCTCGTTTTTGAGCACCTTTCACGATCGACTCTGCCAATGGGTGTCGTGAATATCGCTCCAACGCAGCCGTCAGTCGCAGTACTTCGGATTCCGTGATGCCAGGGCGTGTGATGCACTCCGTCATCGCGGGCCGACCATATGTCAGTGTTCCCGTCTTATCGAAAATCGCAACGCTGCAAGAATCAATCCGCTCCAGCACTCCCGGATCGCGAATGATAATTCCTCGCCGCGCGCTGAGTGAAATCCCGCCGAGAATCGCGACTGGGATTCCGATCAACAATGGACACGGCGTTGCGACGACGAGCACTGCCAGGAATCGCGTTGCTTCACCGCTAAGTGTCCACGCCAGGATCGCGATGAAAACTGCGAGCGGCGTGTAAAACGCTCCCAGCCGATCGGCCAGACGTCGCATGCGTGGCTTTTGTTGTTCCGCAGCACGCATCACATCCATGATCTTGGCGTAACGAGAATCTACCGCGAGACGATCAGCTCGAATGACGAGAACCGCATTTCCATTGATCGCTCCGGAGAGAACGATGGCACCCGGCGCTTTCGGCATCAGGTATGGTTCGCCAGACAGATACGATTCGTCCATCGATCCGTGGCCTTCTATCACCGTGCCGTCCACGGGACAAATCTCATGAGGAAATATCACGAGAGTATCGCCAACAGCGACTTCACCAAGTCTGATGTCGGTGATTTTTTCGTCGGCCAATCGACGATGGGCCGTCTGAGGCAATCGTTTCGCCAAGGCATCCAGCACCGAGGAGGCACTCCGAACCGCGTATGCTTCCAATGCCTGTCCACCAGAGAGCATCAGCACGACAAACACGCCCGCCAGGTATTCGCCTTGCCAAAGTGCGGTCACCATTGAAAGTCCGGCAAGCAGGTCAGATCCAAATTCACCGGCAAACGCCTGTTTCAAAAGATCCCAGACCAGCGGAACACCGCCCATAACAAGTCCCAGAATCAGCGGCCAGTTCGCTGGGGGCTGACCGGCAATAACCGGCGACGTCACGGACCACCGCATCGCCAGATGCACGATAATGCAGGTGAGCGCAAAGACGGCGATAATCAGCGTCTTAGGTTGTTGCGGGGCAGGCTGAGAGTGATTCGATGGAGTTGTCATGTCCACGTTTTATCTGACAATATGCGTCTCTCGAAGCGTTGGAGCGTGGTATTTGCGTTTCGAATCAAAAGGAAACCCTGAACGTAGGATGATCTTCCAGACCTTCCGGATATGCTTCCC
>JBDNFT010000322.1:0-4675 GCA_041689695.1 Planctomycetaceae bacterium
ACCAGCATCATCAGTTTGGTCCAGTCTCCGTGATCGGGTCTGGCATCCGTCTGAAGAACCAGTTGCCAGTCAACCTTCAGCTGCCCCGCGACTTTTTGCAGCTTGTCTATGAACAACGCTTCAAAGTCCAGTCGAGTCACGTCAAATTTTTCAGAGATCAATTTGTCCGCCATCTGGTAGTTCCGAGGCGATACCAGCATCACCTGAAAAGAACCCTCCCGGAGTCCTCGCTGAAGTCGTTCTGCAAACTGCCGGGCATCGGCCTGTTCTTCGGTCAGTGGTCCTTCCAGCGGAATTGTTTCCGAAGTTCGTTTACGGCGGATGGATTCACTGCGGCTGGTTACCGACAAAGTGTCCTTCCATGTGCTGACATAGGCACCACCGGCTGACGCAGTGGGATCCCACTGGAACGGCAGACCTGCTTCAGACATCAGTGCATCCAGAGCCGGTCTTCCGGGCAGTGGTTCCGCTTCCGGATAACGGCCAGTCACACGATTGCGAATCTGCTCGATGGTCAGGCAGGTAACGCCATACAGAGCTCCCTGAGAGAGACGTAACGCACGAACTGGATTCAGACCGCGAAGATACAACTCCTGCCGACTGGAAACTGCCGACTGTGTCGATGCTGCTGCAGCCAGTCTCAGCAAACGTGATTCGGTAAGGATGGGAAAGTCTTCCGGGAGCGGTACATTGCGCAAAGCCTCGATGGTTCTGACCGGCGGGACGAGTGGATCCTCGGCTGCGATTTCATCCGCCACATCTCCGAGACGACTGGCGTAAGACGCAAATCGATGCTGCTGGGCGATCAGCACGCGATGAGTATCGCGACGAACGTGAAACCTTGGTTCAGCCATACAGCGTTCGGCTTCGACGGCGGCACGGCATACGGCCAGGGCTACCTGGCTTCGCATTGGCTCTTCATGGACAGACCCTCTCGCTGCCAGCAGTAGTGCGGACAATTCACGAATCGACGCGACGCCACCAGCCGACTGAAGCAGTTCCTCAATGGTCGTTCGCAGCCGTGTGATCGCAGAATCCTTCTTCCAGCGTCTTTGCGTCTTCGTCACGAGCTCAGCGATTCGCTCGCGCGCCAATCCAGAAATCTCTGCGACATCCAACTGGCTCGGCCAGAATCCAGCGTCTTCCGACATGCCCAGCAACAGATTCAAAACCCGCTGCCCTTCGATGCCATCTTTGGAGCCTGGTTTCAGGATCTGACGAGCCAGCGCATCAACACTCAGCGTACCAGGATGCTCAGAGACGGAGTCAGTTTGCGACGCCGGTATTGCGACACCTGAATCATCATCTTTTGCACTAATTCGTTTGCGAAGTATCTTTGCTGCCGCCAGAATCTCTCGTCGAGTCTGGTGGCTGATTCCCCGCCAACGCTGCAAGGACCGAGGTGTCTCTTTGACCAAATCCAGAACTGTCAGAACATTGGAATGGTCCATGGCGTCAGTCGCCGCCGCCGATAAACCAAGTTCTGAGGTGTGCGTTTTCTCGGTGGCGAATTCGAGTCGCTTCTCCAGTGCCCCTTCGTCCTCAAACGGCTGCTCACCATCAGGCAGGCGAACGTGCTTAAAACATTCCCGCCATTCAAGCAGCATCTGCTCAGCATTGTCAAACCGTTCTTTGGGATTCCGCCGAAAGGCGCGTTCAAAGAACCCCGACAGTGGTTCACGGATGGATGCATCCAGTAGGTCGGCATGTAATGTGGCATCACAATCCTGAACAGTTGGACTGGATTTTACATCCCCCCAGACGGGATACGAGCCAGGGCCAGTTGCCAGTTCATATAGCGTGACTGCAGCAGCATAGCGTTCAGCGTGCAAATCCCAGCGAGGCGGTTTTCGCTCTTCCAGAAATGGTTCAAGGTAATTTCGTGTGCCAGCACGAATCTGATCTGTTGGCACCCGCGACAGCGAAAAGTCGAACAGTGTGAGGTGGAGTTTCTTCCCACTGCCCACGTATCCAATGGCAATGTTGTCCGGCTTGATGTCGCGGTGGTTCACTCCCTGCTCTTCGAGGAACTCCAGCACGCCCAGCAGATCTTCGCCAAATCGGGCCAGCAGATCGATATGCAGTTTCCCGTCACGTCGCAGCCGTTTGGAAAGGGTCTCTACCTGGGGCTGGTCCTGAAGAGTCACCAGAACAGGAACGAGCAGTATTCCTTCACGACCGCTGATCTGCACGCGTCCTCGGAACCGAACCACATGCTGATGCTGCAGCTTTTCAATGACATCTGCCTCTTCCGCGATCCGCGTGTTGTCATCGTGCGAGTTTGCAATCTTAAGGACGAACTGTTCGTTGTTTCGTTTCACCAGCAGAGCGGTCGCGCAACCGCCTTCGCCCAATCGCTTGATCACTTCGAATCCGCCAGGCAACATCGTTCCCCGCTGTGCCTCAGCCGGGTTTTCGATGCCGGAGTCGTCCGGCGTGGTTAATTCTTCCTCGACCAGATCCAGAGTGTCGAGAAATTCTTTGAGTGTACTGGTGCGATGTCCTTCAACCAGCGGATGAGTTGCATCAGCAATTAACGTTTGCAGCCATTCCCCGGCACCATTCAGTACATCACTAATCTGCAGTCCACTGGAATGGCGAAGTTTTTCGGCCAGTTCCATGCGATCACCAGCCGGAATCTGTCCGGAGAAAACCGTATAAGCGATGGCCCCGATGGAGAAGATGTCCAGATGTTCGCCGACATCGACTCCTTCCTCCGTCGCCTCGGGTGCCATGTAGACGGTGCTGGAATCTTCAATCAGGTGATCGATATGCGATGTTGCTGTGACGAAACTGCGACTCGAATTCTGGCTGTCGGAATCGATTCTTGCTCCCTGCTGCCAGTTGAACACACGAATTCGAGCCCGACCGCCCGGCAGTGGCTGAACGAGGATACTTCGCGGGCTGAGGGCACGGTGAAAGATTCGCTTCTCGTGAGCAAAACTCAGAACTTCGGCAATCTGCCGTATCAGGTGAAGTCTATCATCGACGGTCAGCCGATCCTGATTTATTCGGAGATAGTGATCCAGCCGAATCAGTGAGGTATCATGCTCAAAGATCAGTGCTGGCCCCAGTTCGTGCTGCGTCAGTCCCTCGAATCGAAGGATACCGGGATGGCGTAATTCATCCAGAATCTGGGCCTCGCGACGTGCGGCTCGTTCCAGATTCTTTCGTTGTTCTGCGGTGGCACCGGATGCAATGTTGTAGATGCGAATCCGGCGAACCATGGAATCCAGTTTGCTGTGCTTCGCTCGCCAGTCCTGATAGAACGGGCCTTCGTCAATGAGTTGCTCAAGAACGTAATCGGAAACGCGGAGGCTCCGCTGCGATGGCCGTATTCCGGCTTCACCCATTGCCTTTGCAATTTGCCGAGACGTGGGGCGATCAAACGTGCCTTTCGGAAAAGGCTCCATTCCGGGACAGCGGCGTTTGAGAACAGCATCCATAATGCCGGGGCGTTTTCCGCCGCCCTGTTCGTTATCGCGAAAACAAATTCGATATCCAGCAGTACCCGTCAGATCACTCTGTATTTGCTCTGCCGAACAGAATACAAGCGCCTCAAGAAACGGCACACGACCTTCTTTTCGAAATGTTTTTGTCCGCTGTAGCAGGCTGCTGAGTTTTTTTGCCTTCTGGTTGGCAAGGAGCAGCGGATTATCGACAGCGAATGTCGAATCGCCTTCCCACTTCCAAGTGCCCGCATCACCTGAGATTCTGCCGGGGCGACTTTTGATTTCGATCAGAAAGAATCCCTGCGGAGTGAAAATCAGCTGATCAACTTCATTGATCGACCCGTCAGACGCGATGAATTCAAAGTTTGACCATGCGAGGTATGGTTCAGCAGACGGAAACCGTTCCCGAATATACGTCAACGCATCTCGTTCCCACGAGAAACTCGATTCGGTGACGGTAATCCAGTTGCCCTTACTATTCATTGGGGGAGGTTCTACGAGGTCTAAAAGCGGTATTTCGATTCTGTTTTGCTCAGGAAACGTTGATTTACCTGGCAAAACTAACCGGTTTGAACCTCAACAATCGCTGACATTGAAATTCTGAGTGCCAAAGTGTGGTCTAGCTTACGTACGGCGATTCGAGTTCTCAATCGACTGGATGTTCTGTTCTGTACGAACTGGCAATTCATCGTGAGTTTGTCACATTCTAAAACGCTCTTGAGATACCCGGATGAACTCCCGGACCTGTCATCGCTGACACCGGAAACCAACTCAAAACCAGGCGGCGTGAATGAGTCGTACTTCGCGAAACGGATGCGTGGAGAACTGCCGGACTATTACTTGGAATGATTTCCTATGGAGTTGCTTGAAGAATCGGTATAACTTTGGCAACTTCGACTGACGTTGATGGTTGTGCGATCGACGAATTAATGTCAATGACTGGTCTCGTTTGAAACTCCGCTGAAGTGTTGCGTAACGAGACGATAGACTCCTGTCAGTAGTGTTTTCGCAGCACATTGAATTGGGTGTAATGATCGGGCAGGTGCGAATATGACCGTTTTCGAATCCGCTAGACAGGCTGTCGATGCGTACTCAGAAAACGCTGAAGCGTGGAAACCAGACCACGATCTGGCGATGGGCTGCGTGCAACCAGAGGATTTACTGTTGGCTGGTATCGAATCGCTTCGCGAGATTACGGCCTATCATCAGGGCTGGCAGGAACA
>JBDNFT010000323.1:0-5387 GCA_041689695.1 Planctomycetaceae bacterium
ATTGCGGTCATACTGTTTGTCTTTTGTCGCGAATCCCAATCAGGGGACTAACGTCCCCCGCTCGCCGGACCCCGGCGAGCGGCGAGACGTCGGTTTCCGGATGCTGCGTTTTATCTTGGATCGTTTTTTATCACGATCCTGATTACTGAGATCGAAACGATAACAACCGGAGTCGTTTTAACAACCACCATATAAAGTACGTCAGACTTTCCAGGCTGACTCGTTCTTCTTTATGTCTGGCTGGAAAGCCTGACGTACTCATCGCGAGCTTGTTTCGGGACTGTTCCTGACTCGCCGAGTTTGATCCTGAAAACTCGTTTGTTCTCGAAACTGAGGTTGGCACAAGTCGTGCAAAACTATGAAAACAGCCGCAAAACACTGTTGATTCAGACGCAAGAAAAGGCGCAAGAAAAGGCGCTGCGTGAATCTGCAACATGGCAATTTCAAAACCAGTGGCAACGGACGGCCCTGAGAATCATTTCCCGGATGTTTTTGTTGTAGAAGACCACGACAATGCCAAACTATCATCTTACTTCTGTATGTATTCTCTTAGCTTGCGCGGGTTGTGCGGCAGCCACGAACGCTCAGTCAGCAACGTTGATTGAGCTTCAGAAAACTTCGTCCACTGGGCAGAGTCCGAAGTCTGATCAGAGCCTGATGATTCAACGACTCGTCGGAAATTGGGAAGCGACGCGATTTGGGCACCAAGTTCTGACAGCACGTCCCAACGGCACCGCCACAATTGATATCACGTTGACGCCGATGGCCGCAGTACTCTACGGACGACATGTCACACTGGATCTCATTTGGACGCTTGATGGCAACGTGTGGACTCAGACGATCGTCGGTGGCTCGCCTGCGAAAAGCGTTAAAAAGCTGATCGCAAAATTTGGCGGAACGCAATGCTATCACGTGCTGGAATGCCAAAACGATTACCTGCTGGTTTCCAACGGCGACAGGGACAGCGAACCGATCCGATGGAATGCCGTATCATCGACAGAATAAGCAACGTTCCGGAAAAGTACGTCATTCTTTCCTATGCCACTCGACGAACCTGTCGCAGACTTTGTCGCTGGATGAACGCTGCGTAGTCTTCCGGAGTATCAATTCCAGCAGCGGCGTGATTGACAACCGACACCGCGATCGATGCACCACACTGAAGTGCTCGAAGCTGTTCCAGCTTTTCCATTTGTTCCAATGGCGAAGGCGGCATCGTCGTCAGTTTCAACAGGAAGTCGCGACGATAGGCATACAATCCAACATGCAACAACCATGGTGAAGGCTCACCGTCACGAAAAAAGGCTTCCACGGATTGATCACGACTGAACGGAATCGGCGATCGACTAAAATACATCGCTCGGCCATTCACATCGGTCACGACTTTTACGCAGCTCGGATCTCGCACCACGTCAGGCGAAGTAATCGGCGCGGCAATCGTCGCCATCTGACTATTGGAAGTTCGCAGTTCTCGAACCAGCGACGCCACAACTTTTGCTTCCAATTCCGGCTCATCGCCCTGCAAGTTGACGATTATGTCCGCATCCGGAAAACTGCGACGAGTCAATTCGGCGATGCGATCGGTGCCGCTGCTGTGTTCGCCCGTCATTTCGACTCGACCACCGAAAGACGCAACAACATTGGCAATTTCTTCACTGTCAGTGGCGATGACAACGTCGTGCAATTCGGGGCACTGGCAGGCAGTTTCCCACACATATTGGATCAAAGGTTTTCCCGTGGCGTTCAAGAGCAGCTTGCGTGGCAGCCGAGTCGAATGTAGTCTGGCGGGGATAATTCCAACGATTTTCATAGTAAAACGTCCTTGTTCGCCCTTTCGACTGGTTCCTTTCCAGTCCGTGAAAGGGCAGTCTAGACCGTTTTGGCTGTTCCTGTCAAAATGAAGATTCGAATTGGAAAATTCCTCGCGAGACGGAACGGCCGTTCATCGTGGTGATTGACAGCAGTGAATGGATTCTACTGATGAAAATCTTCTTTTCCGCCGGTGAACCGAGCGGTGATCAGCACGCCTCGCACTTGATTCAGGAACTGCGTTCGCGCCGTCCCGACATCATTGCCGACGGCTTTGGCGGTCCGCACATGCAGGAAGCCGGCTGCAAACTGCTGTTTGAACTGACGGAACTTGCCGTCATGGGATTTCTGCGCGTCATCCCGATGATCTCGAAATTCCGACGACTCGTGAAGCAAGCTGAAGCTCACTTCGCTGTAAATCCGCCCGATGCCGTTGTGCTTGTCGATTTCCCCGGCTTCAACTGGTGGATCGCGCGAGCCGCGAAGAAGCGGGGTATACCTGTTTATTACTATCTGCCACCGCAATTGTGGGGCTGGGCTCCATGGCGAATTCGCCGAGTCCGCAAGTGGGTGGAGCACGTCATCTGTGCATTGCCGTTTGAATATGATTGGTATAAAGCTCGCGGCGTGAACGCGACTTGGGTCGGTCACCCGTTCTTTGACGAAGTTGCCAAGCACGAATTGAACGCTGACACGATGCGATTCCTGAGTCCCGATCGACTGACAAAATGTACGGTCGCCGTTCTTCCTGGATCTCGAAATCATGAGATCGAAAAAAACTGGCCGGTGATGTTAGAGATCATCAAGCGAGTTTCACGCATTGTGCCCACGGTGCGCTGGATCGTTGGCAACTATCGACCTGAGCAGCTCGCCCACTGTCGGGAAATGCAGATCGCCGCGAATGTTTCTGCACCGCTGGAATACTTTACCAGCAGCACATCAGAAGTCATCGAATCGGCCGACTGCTGTTTCATGGTGAGCGGCTCGATCAGTCTGGAATTGCTCGCACGCCAGACGCCCGGAATCGTATTGTACCGCGTCCCCACAATCGGACGCTTCTTTGCACGATTCCTGATGAACTGCCGCTTTATCACGCTTCCGAATCTGATTGCCGATGAGGAGGTAATGCCGGAATTCATCTCCAATGGATATCCCGAACCCGACATTCAGAAGATTGTCAGCTTACTCACCGAATGGGTTTCGAAACCCGAAGTCATTGCCACGCAACGAGAGATGCTGGCCAGACTCGCAGGACACGCCACAACCACGGGAGCGACCGAACGTACGGCAGAACTGATCCTGCGTCTGATGACGCAAGGAACCGCTCCTGCAACCGCAACCGAAGAATCTCACATGATCCTCCCGTTCCGCAGGGATGCTGCCTGACCAGACTGCGGGTCCTTTCTGCCGGAAAGGACTTCGCGACTTGCCGCGACATGCGACCAAAACCACGTTAAATACAAGACAACGCGACGACGTTGAGCGGATGTTCGCCCTTGGGTTCGCCTTGCGGCCAAAGTCCCGCTCGGCAAGCGGGACCTACGTAGGTCCTTATTTGAAGAGGATCGCTGGAATTTCTGTGTCCCGGCGAACGGAACTTCATCGACTGTGTCGATTCTGCGGGAGAAAAACACGGGAATTTCCGGGCTGATCAGGTTGTCTTGAAGGTCCGCTTGAATGTCTGGTTCCCTGGTTGTTATCCTTCGCGACGAATTGATCGCGGTAGTGGCGAAATTGGCAGACGCGCACGCTTGAGGGGCGTGTGGGGAAACCCGTGCAGGTTCAAGTCCTGTCTACCGCAATTCCCCTCTGTTTGAGGCTGTGATTTTCGAATCACAGCCTCATTTTTTGCGCTGGAGTACAGGCATTTGTCTGCGACCAGCACGACCCCAAACTGGCGACAGTGCGCCAGTAATGTGGCAAGGATGGACAGAACATGAGCGATGACACGCAGGGAATAGCCGCTTCAAAGCAAAATCCCATCGGCTTCGAATTCAATGCGAATGACTTCTGTCTGCAGGCGGCGAAGGAATTAAACGTCTCCGTGCAGCAGGTGGAAGGTGCCGTTCAACTGCTGGAAGATGGCAATACCATTCCTTTCATTGCGCGTTACCGAAAAGAAGCCACGCGGGGACTCGACGAACGTCAGTTGCGTTCAATCGAAGACATGCTCGCGCGGGCGAAAGAACTTGCCGCGCGAAAGAATACAATCTTAAAAACAATCGCCGAACAGGGAAAACTGACAGCGGCCCTGAGAGCACAGATCGAACAATGTTCGGACAGCCGAGTTCTGGAAGATCTGTATCTTCCGTTTCGCCCGAAGAAGAGAACTCGAGCTGCGATGGCACGCGAACGTGGACTACAGCCACTTGCCGACATTCTGCTGGGACAACAACGGCTTGCGGGATCTCGCAAGGATGCAATAAAAACGTTTGTTGATGCCGCCAAAGATGTGCCTGATGATGATGCGGCGATTCGCGGAGCATGTGACATCGTGGCTGAAACGTGGGCCGAAACGCCAGCGAATCGCCAATGGATAGTCGATCAGGCTCAACGCGGCGAACTGGTCTCAGCAGTCAAAAAAGGCAAAACTGAAGAAGGCAGTAAGTTCGAAAACTACTTCGACTGCCATGAGCGAGTTTCCAAAATGCCCGCACATCGTTTCCTGGCGATGCAGCGAGGCGAAGCTGAAGGCATCCTGCGCGTCAGTTTGTCGATGGATGACGAGACACAACAGCGACATCTCAAGAATCGCCTGATCACAAATCCAAATTTCGAATTCAAAACAGAACTCGAAGAAACCGTTGCGGACTGTTACAAACGCCTGCTCCGCCCGGCTGCTGAGAGCGTCCTGATGCAGCAGTTGAAAGAAAAAGCGGACGTTGAGGCCGTACAAGTCTTTGCCAGGAACATGCGAGACCTATTGATGGCCGCACCGGCTGGCCCTCAGGTAACAATCGGACTTGATCCTGGTTTTCGCACAGGATGTAAAGTCGCCGTCGTAGATAAAACGGGGCAGTTTTTGGCTAACGAAACGATTTTTCCAACGCCGCCTCGTGAAGAAATAGAAAAAGCGGCAGCGACACTGTTACGTCTGATTCGCGACCACGAGGTCACATTGATCTCGATTGGAAACGGCACGGCATCGCGAGAAACTGAACGGTTTGTAAACGACATGATTCGTCAGCACGGGTTGAAGGTCACCAAAGTCGTTGTCAACGAAGCCGGTGCCTCAGTCTATTCTGCAAGTGAAACAGCGATCGAAGAATATCCGGATCTCGATGTCACTGTTCGCGGCGCGATCAGCATCGCTCATCGATTGCAGGATCCGTTATCAGAGCTTGTGAAGATTGATCCGCAATCCATCGGTGTTGGTCAGTATCAGCATGACGTCGATCAAACAATGCTCAAAAAGGCTCTCGATCGCGAAGTCGAATCGTGCGTGAATTCTGTAGGCGTTGATGCGAATACGGCCAGCCCCGCATTACTCTCGTACGTTGCCGGGATTGGTGCCGTGCTCGCGAAACGGATCGTCGCTTACCGCAATGAAAACGGTGCGTTTCGATCACGCAGCGAACTCC
>JBDNFT010000324.1:0-2017 GCA_041689695.1 Planctomycetaceae bacterium
ACTTCAAAACGCGGATTGCTGATCGGTGGCGTAGCAGCGCTGGTTTCCCTGATTGCGATTTCTGCTTTTATCATCATCCTGCTGAAGAACGGAAACCAGACGCTCGCCGTGCATGTCGATGACGACTGGCTGCGCGAACAGGGAGGCCAGATCGCACTGCTGGTCGATGGCAAGAGCCACACGATCTCCGCGAAGTCTCCGAATGGTGACGATCTTTCGCTGACAGTCACGTTCGGCGAGCACACGTTTTCAGTAAAGCACGGCGATACAATTGTGCATGATCCAAAGACATTCGAAATTCTGAAAGGCAAACATCGCGTTGTTCATATCACCGCGACGGGCATTGTGCTTGCAGATCACATTGCAACGCCCGCAATAACACTGGTTACAACAGCTCCGGAAAATGTTGCGATGCCTGCTGCTCCGAAACAGAGTGAACCAATCCCGTCATTAAACTTAACCACACAGGCAGACGAAAATGGAAGCTGGGACTCACTTTTTGATGGTTCCGATGTTAGTCGCTGGGCGAGCCTTGGGCCGTTTCAGGTCAAAGACGGATTATTGACAGCCGACGGTGGACGTTCCAGCGCGATATCTCGCGACGAATACGGTGACTTCGAACTTGAAGCAGAATGGAAGATCGGTCCTGGAACGAACAGCGGTATCTATTACCGTGAAGTACCGACCGACCGCGTTGTGTTTGGGAACGAGTATCGAATCACTGACGGAAGTATCGACAGCGATCACCCCGAACGTCAGACCGGTTCGCTGTACGACGTTTTTCCAGCAACGGGCGGGGAGATGAAACCGATTGGAGAATGGAACACAACTCGTATCGTGTGTTTCGGCACGTTTGTAGAACACTGGCTCAATGGTCGAGTCATCCTTCATTACAGATCAACGCAACCTGAATGGACCAGCAGAGTTGCTGAGTGGAAGCAAACCTCCGGCGACATAAACACTTTTGAAATGCTCCCGAAAGGCCATTTACTGCTGCAGTCGGAAAATGGTGAAATTGCATTCCGATCAATTCGTATTCGGAGGATTCCAGTACCTCGGGAGACGGACAGCAACGCATCGCTTGTCACGAATTCATCTGATCCAAAAGTATCTCCTCCACTACTAATTTCGCCATCGCGCGATGGCGAAGCGTTGATGCGTCAGGAATCCTGGGCTCTCTTTCTCGATATCCCACTTGAAACCGAAAACAGTGTCGGGATAAAACTGCGTCTGATTCCGCCCGGAGAATTTGTGATGGGATCTCCGCCAGACGAGGAAGGCCGACTCGGGAACGAGAGTATTCAACACAGCGTTCGACTCACGAAACCGTTTTATTTGGGTGCGACGGAAGTGACGCAGAAACAATGGCAGTCAGTCATGGAAATACAGCCCTGGCTTGATCAGCCTGAAGCTTCTATTGGCGACAACTTTCCCGCCATCTATGTGAATTGTGAGGAGGCGTCAGAGTTCTGTAGAAAATTAAGCGAGATTGAAAGCATGGTCTATCGATTACCCACCGAAGCAGAATGGGAGTATGCTTGTCGCGGCGGCACAAGTACTGCATGGAGTTTCGGTCGATCTGTCGATGTACTGCCGGAGTACGGTTGGTTTGATAAAGACTCAGAACTCCAGAACCAAAAGTTTGCTCGTGAGATTGGATTAAAGCAACCGAATCCGTTTGGATTGTTCGACATACACGGAAACGTCTGGGAATGGTGCCAGGACTGGCACGAAGGTTACGATCCTTCGCCGATCGACGACCCTCAGGGGCCTGCTGCAAAATGGTGGCGCATCTTTCGAGGCGGAAGCTGGAAAAGTCCGGCCACAAGTAGCCGTTCCAGTGCACGATGGGCGCATTTTTCGACGTTACGCCAAGGCGATCTGGGGTATCGGATTGTCTGCGAGCCACAAGCATCCGAACACGTTGTGACTGACGTACCTGCGCCCGCTAACGATTCACTGAAGTACTCATCGCAGATTGACGGAGCCACAAAGGAACAACTGATCGAATGGTCTG
>JBDNFT010000325.1:0-5001 GCA_041689695.1 Planctomycetaceae bacterium
CACATACCGCATGTGATGATTGAACCCCGTCTGCGACGAGACCAATCCAAAGATCAGCAACGGCGGCACAACAATCAGCGACCATTCACGAACACTTTCCCGCGTCCATTTTCTCCAAGACCAAAGCCCACTCACAATGCTGACATACAGCATCAACTGAAACCCAATCGGCTCCTTGACAAGGAAACCAACCAAGTAGTAATACCACCATCCCCCATTCTTCCATTCGCCCATCAAGTAGGACGGAAACCCACGTTCAAAATCTCCTCGTTGGATGTCAATGCCTTCGAGCATATTCCTTGGCAGTGGCGACGGAACGTTGTTAGCGATGAATGCTGACACGACGCTAAGTTTAGCGTCCGCCCGCTCACCAAAAATGTCCGAACTGCCGAAGGCTCGAAGCGATTTGCTTTGGAACGGACAATCCCGCACGTAGAAAAATGAATCTGTGAACCCATAGACAGCATTGATCACAAAGACGCATGAAATGATGCCGATGCTGACGCGGGCTGCATTTCGGAAATCCATATTCCGTTTATCAAAATGCACCACCATGGCGGTAGCGACGACGATTGGGAGCAAGACAAGCCAAGTGGCTTTTGTGCAGATCAAATAACCTGCGGCCGCACCGGCACCAGCCGCAAAAAGCGATGACGGTGCAAGAAGACACTTTCGCAACGTAAAAATGAAGAGCATACCTCCGAATCCCGCCCACGCATCGGATGTGATCAAACTCGTGTGTGAGATCATCAGCGGGCTGATCGCGCACAGAAGTACGGCAATGAAAGCCGATTCATGGAGGAATTCTCGGGCAACTCGAAAGAGTCCCCAAACCCCAACGAACGCGAACGGCAGCAAAAACAGTCGAGCGATTCGGAAGTAGGCGACGGTGTGAGGACCGTTGACAGCGAAAAACCGCCGACCGACGGCCCACTCCGAACGTTCACCCCATTGTGGATCGTATGCGGACCAGTCATACTTCGGTCCCGCGAGATACACGGGGATCGCCGCCAAAAGGCGAATAAGCGGAGGATTGACGGCGTTGAGTTGAATCCTTCCACTTTCCCAGTGACTGAGACCGGCAGGCAAATGTGCTGTCTCATCAATGGGTGGGCTATGTACGAAAATGCTGACGCAAAGAAGCGCCCCAAGGAGCAAGCCTGAAACTAGATTTAGGTAATTTGGCATCGTAGGCTTCCATCCGCTCACTCAGCGGAGCCCGATCCGCGGTTGGCTCCTGAGTGAAATCGCGACCGAGCCCGAACCAACAACAATACAAGCACGATGAACAGGGTGAGACTGACAACGATGATTAGTCGGCTTGAACGTGGCGGCGGTGGCTGAGCCGCAAACCTTGTCTGGAGTTTTCCTCCGATCCACTCGCCAAGAAGTCCGGGACTGCCGGTGCGCGAATCAATGACGTACGTCTCGTCCTCCACATTCTTGAACGATTCATATTCAAACAACTCCTCGGGAAGTGCTTCGTTGATCCCAGACCATTCGAGATGCAACTCGAATCGCTCAATCGTTTCATGCTTTTCATTATTCATCTCCAAGACGGCATTCGTTGGTACCCAATGCCCCGAGACTTGGCCCCACGACGTGGTGGCACTATGCGTGCAGTTGAACATTTCGCGATAGGCATCGGTCGTTCGGTATTCCACAGGAGTGAAGCCGTTTCGTTCATCGATTGTTAGGGTGTGTGGCCCCCAGTCTATTGTCACCAAGCCAGACTTCTTGATCAGACGAAAATAATTGCGTACCCTTATGTTGTGAATGACGGTTTCCACTGGGCACAGCAGGCTCGAATTGTCCAATTCAAGTGTGGAACCATCGTAAATCAGCCATGGTCTCCAGCCGCTGTAGTCTTGGACGTCGATCATCCCGAGCGATCGATAGTCGATCAGATGCAGGAGATCCCGGTTTTCTCCCAGCGGCCAATCCGGGGTTGAAATGTTCAGATTCGAATCATGAATACCAGTTTTTTCATACTCTGCAGAATACGATTCGTTCTTAACGAACATAATGAACTGATCAGTCTGCACACTAGGGCCGTGGAGAAATTCCTTCAGGTCGCCAGAATCGGACAACGCCTTGAACTCCGATTCACTGATATCATCGCCGTACGACTCCGGCATAGAATGTTCTATACGAAGCTTCTGCTTTAGAACATCAAACGCCATCATGCCCTCGATACGACCGTCGATATTTCGTGACGGATCACGCTTGTCCGTTCTTCTTCGATTTCCGGTGTAAGTCACCGTCGCTTGTGCGATTGATTCCCTCGCGGCTTTCATTCCATCGATGAGGTATTCAAATTCCATTCGATCCACCTCGGATGGCGACGGGAATTTCGCCGGAACAACGATTTCTGGTGTGTTTGTGGCAGGCGTCGCTGCATCTACAGTCTCGGTTGACTGTTGACTCAACGTCCCAAGAAGTTCGTCTTCCGCCCCACTCGCCACAACAGTAACGCCAAGAATGATACTAAAGTAGATCGAAAAGTTCAGCACCAGCAAACTCCTCAGAGACACCTGCAATCAACACCAGCATATTGATGTTAGCTGATGCGAAACTCGGCAGACACAATAGCTGAACGATCACGCTGAAACACATTAGCAAGGATTTCCCGCAAGCTCGCGCTGACTCGAATAAACAGCACGAACGCTGTTTGGCGGATAACAGACGTTTGGACCATAAACAATCTGCCCATTAACCATGTGAGGTTCTGCGTGGCAATCCTCTGGACAACTTCTGACTGTGCCACATTGGACGCCGTCTGAAACGAGCTGCCCTAGGTTGTTGTATTTCGTTTTGAGCGTCCAATTGTCTTTGCAATTGTTGTGCTGGCCGGGAGTACACGGAAAAGCCCATGCAATTGTTTGCGAAATACGCAACGTCATCACGCCAGCGCATCCACAATATGATGGGTTTTGAGTACTCGCCGGTACGCCTTGGTTACTACATCCGCAGCCAGCCGCCACGGTGCAATCGATGTAGTCAGTACTAATTGGATTCGGCCCATATGGATCGTTGCAAGCGTACCAGGCAGAGCAACTCGAGCCGCCTGCGCCCCAGCAAGTTACTCCCGTTTCATCACACGGGTTTGGTGCTTGTGCCGTGACGCACGTCACTAATCCAACGGTCGCTAGGAACAAAACCATCGAACGAACTAATAATTGACGCATGGAAATCTCCTTCTACTGAAACATGCCAAAAACGGAATTACACAACGACCTAAATGATCAATCAGTCACCTTAACAATGACCGGAACGGTTACTCTTTGACCTTCATGCACAACGTTTATGTCGTGTGAATGGAAGCCCGGTTTACCTTCACGAACTGACACCGTTGCTCGATACACACCCAAACCAGCAGGAACAACTGCGATCTGAATTTCTTCATCTGAACAGAGTATTTCTGGCGGAGACACCTCGCAGCCGCGAACGTGCTGCTTGACAACCAACGCCTTTGAGTGAGTGGCATTCACTTCGATTTCGCCAAAGTGTAGGGTGCTTGGAAAAACGGAGAAGTGTCGCGTGGCATCTAGTATCACTTCGACCGATTGTCTAAATCCCGTTTCATCGGTGAAAATCAACTTGCCAGTTCTTTCCAAAGTGCAGTCTGTCCCTGACCGAACCGAAATCATACCAGTGAAGGCTTGGCCATCGGCCTCAGAAATGTTAACGTCGCACCATGTCGGCGTTGAGTTAACAGAAATCCGTTTGGCTGTGAACAAGACGCCGTTAAATGCAATACCTGATTCAGTGTCTTTCGTGATTCGCAACGTACTCGGAATCACAGAAAATGATGGAGTGACACTTCCATGAATTGTTACGCCAATAATCGGCCCCCGATCCGAGTTGAATTGAACGGCAACACTGAATGGCCCTTGAACAAACGGTGAATTCACGGAAATCGTAGCTTTCAGGTAACCACCCGGCGCGATGTCACTTGTCCCCAATGCGACTTTGGTGCAGCCACAGGTTGTTGAACTTCCTACGATGTTCCAAGTACCAGAAGAAGTATTCTGAATTTGAATGTCGCGACTCGACTTAAATCCCGGCGTCGTAACGCCGAGATCATAAGTTTCAAAAAACCTGTCCCGACTGTCTTCCTCAGGGGTATTTACAGAAATTGATTTAGGTATCACTGGTGATCGCACGAGGAAACTTGCAGCCAGCAGAACAACACAGATCCCTAATAAAGTTTTGCTCCCAAAACGGTCACTCGCGCCTTGGCACCATCGCAACTTCGGATGTGACGCGACCAATTGCCAAATTGCGGCAATCGCGTCAAGACCGCTGAGTTTTTTACCATCCCGGTGACCTCGAGCGTGATACTGGATTGGTGCTTCCTGAACAATTAGATTATGCAATGAAATCTTGGCCACGACTTCTGGGCAGAATTCGAATCTCTCACACTTTAACTTCATCCTACGCAATTCGATCGTACGAAACATTTTGTAGCAGGTGGCTTCGTCTGTGAGTTTGATGCCATACAGCATTCGAACTAAGAGATTCAGAAACCGAACCCCAGACTGCATTAACCAACGTCCCCTTTGCAATGCCGAGTTTTCGAGATAACGGCTGCCGAAAACGACGTCGGCCTCACCAGTCTGCATCACGGTCCAGAGTTTGTTGATATCTGCAGGATCGTATTCCAGATCTGCATCCTGAATAATCACATGGCTGCATGTGACGTGGTCGAGGCCGGTGCGGATCGCTCGGCCTTTGCCTCGGTTCTTGTCATGCTGGAGAACGATGACTGATTGCGTGTCTGCCCCGGAGTTTGCGGTGAAAGTTGCACGGGCTCGCCATGGTTCCAGTTCTTCCCATGTTCGATCAGTCGAGCCGTCGTCCACAATGATGATTTGGGAAACACATGGCTGTGCTTCTAAACGGCGGAGCAGTTCGGCGACGGTGCGGTCTTCGTTGTAAACAGGAACGATGACAGCCAAGCGATCGATGGTCGCAGGTGCGGTGCCTGCCTCAGGTTCC
>JBDNFT010000326.1:0-13018 GCA_041689695.1 Planctomycetaceae bacterium
ATCGTCGTTGGCGACAATGGCACGGCGACGTTCAACACCAGCCGCAAAGTCGTCAGCCTTAGCACGCTCAATCCGTCCGTCGGCGGAAATGACACAATCAATTCGCTCGGCGGGAATGATATTCTGTTCGGAGGTGTGAACAACGACACGATCACCACGACTGGCGGAAACAATGTGATTCTTGGTGACAACGGATCGGCGACATTCAACGCCAGCGGTGCGATCCTGACTCTGCAATCTTCTGATCCGCTCAACGGCGGCACAGACACCATCAATTCCGGAACCGGTAACGATATCGTCTTCGGCGGCTCAGGTCGCGATACGATTGCCGTGAGCAATGGCCGCAATCTTGTACTCGGCGACAACGGAACGGCAACATTTGACGGCCTTGGCCAGTGGCTGACGATCGACAGCACCGACACTTCAATCGGCGACGATGACACGATTACCAGCGGCAGCGGAAATGACACTATCTTTGGTGGTGCAACGAATGATACCGTCAACGCTGGCAACGGAAGAAATGTCGTGCTTGGCGACAACGGCAGCGCGACCTTCAATGCCGCTGGTCAGGTATTGACAGTGACAACGACCAGTTCGGCGAATGGTGGCATTGATACGATCACCACTGGAATCCATGATGACGTGATCTTCGGCGGCACGGCAGACGACACAATCACTGCGTCGCATGGCAAAAATGTTGTGACGGGTGATAATGCTCGAGCCACCTTTGATCCTGGTGGTCAGATTCGCACAATCGAAACCATCGATCCGGCCATCGGTGGCAATGACACGATCAACACAGGGCTCAATGACGACACAATCTTCGGTGGAACGGCCAGCGATGTTGTGAACACCATCGGCGGCAACAACGTCATTCTGGGCGACAACGGCAAGGCATTGTTCTCTGCCAGCGGCATGTTGTTGAATGTTGAAATTACTGATCCAACAATCGGCGGGAGTGATACGATCACCAGTGGTGCCGGAAACGACCTGATCATGGGCGGCACCAGCGGTGATACGATCTCAGCGGGAGCAGGCAATGACCTGATCTTTGGCGATCATGGCCGTGTCACGGGAAATATCCAGCTCACGCAGTTGCCGTTGAACACGTTCACGCCGGACTTTACGTTCACGTCAATTGCCACACAAACAAGCGACCTGGGCGGTGATGAACTCATCCGCGCTGGTGGCGGCGACGACATCGTCATCGGCGGCCAGGGCTTTGACAAGCTTCTGGGCGAAGCAGGCGATGACGACATCATCGGCGGCCACACTGTCGCTGACGGGAACGACACGGGCGACTGGATCGACGGCGGTAGCGGCAACGACACCATCGCCGGCGACAATGCCTACATTCACCGCGAACCTCGAACGACGGATACTCGCTGGCGAACGCTGGCCGGTACGACCATACTTGGGGCCGATGGAAATGGTGTAGTCACTTCAACGCCACAGGTGGATCCATCGGGGACCGCCAAGCGAACCGTAACTTTGTTCAATCATACGACCACAACAACAGCGGGACTGTTCGGCAACGATCGCATCGCAGGCGGTTCTGACAATGACACGATCTTTGGTCAGCTTGGCGACGATGCGATTCAGGGCGACGGGGCGATTGTCGATCCACTGGGTGCCATGATCTATGACATCGCATCGACGCGATTATCAGCGGATGACTTTGATGGTCCTGGCCGAGACGGCGACGACTATATCGAAGGTGGCGGCGGAAATGATGTGATCATGGGCAACCTTGGCCAGGACGACATCATCGGCGGCAGCAGCAGTCTGTTCGGTACACCAACAGCGGCGGACCGACCTGACGGTCAGGACGTCATCTATGGCGGATCTGGCACACATGCCGGTCGCAATGATCTGGGTGACCTGTCGATCAACGGTCACGCTCGCGACGCAGACGTGATTCTTGGCGACAACGGAAACATCTTCCGGATCGTCGGGATCAACGGCATCGCCAGCGGCAATTATCTACAGTTCACCTACGACACCTATGGCACCCGGAAGATCGTTCCTCGAACGACTCAGTATCTGGAATACGCATTCGGCGATGCCAACAACACGGCATTCAATGACGAAATCCATGGCGAATCGGGTGACGATATCATCCACGGTATGTCGGGCCACGACGTCATTTTCGGTGATGGCCAGGATGACGACATCATCGGCGGTGCTGGCAATGATCGCATCTTTGGCGGGGCAGGCGAAGACGGTATCCTCGGCGACGACGGACGCATTCTTACCAGTCGCAACGGGCTAACCGAAGCACTTTACGGCATCAACACGCCAAGCGTACAAGCAGCCGTGAATCTACCGGGAACTCTGATCGGTGCGATGACAAATATCACAGGTCGCTTAAAGAAAAGTGTCGATCTGGCAGCCTACTATATTGGCGGGCACGACATCATCTACGGCGGACTGGGCGACGACTTTATTCATGGTGGAGCGGGCGACGACGCCATCAGTGGTGCCGAAGCGACAGCGGCGTGGTTTATCACCACAGCTCAAACCGGAGGATCGATTCTGAATTACAATGCGGCAGCTCGAAAGTTCGCAGCCTACAACGCTGTCGATGCGCTCTCAAAGATCAACGGCTTTGTACTGAACTTTGATGCTGTTGATTCACAGGGGAATAAGATCAACGACGGCATGGACAACATCTTCGGGAACGAAGGAAATGACTGGCTGGTCGGCGGTACGATGAACGACCGCATGTTCGGTGGCATGGGTGACGACCTACTCAATGCCGACGACAATCTTGAGACCAATGGTGGCCTGAATAACATGCCCGACGCCCCTGCATTCGCAGACGCTGACTTCGCGTTCGGCGGTGGTGGTCTTGACGTGCTGATCGCCAACACAGGGGCAGACCGACTCTTTGACTGGGTGAAGCGTCTGAATACCTATGTTGTTCCGATTCTGCCGACAACCGCTGGTCCTAGCGTTGCAGCTCCGACCGTCCTGCGAGATCCGAACGCACAAATTACCTCCTTGCTGATCGCACTGGCCCAATCCGGTGGACACGATGAAGATACTGATACGATTGCGAACCAGTTCTATTCTGAACTTGGCCTGGTGGCCGTCGAAGACGGTCAGACCTGGCAGGATCAGATTCAACTCAGCCATGATCGAGACCCCGCACCGATCAATCTGATCGCTGGACTTGATACACTTGGGGGCTTTGAAACTCTGGCGACTGCTGGCATCCAGGTTTCTGCATCCGCAGCAACAGTCAGCGAATACGGCGACAACAAAGCGGCCAATGTCTCTCTGACGTCACCTCCAACCGAAAATGTCGTGCTGTCGATTGTGTCACAGAATACAGCCGAAGTGGCGGTGAGCAGCTCCACGCTTACATTCACCCCGCTGAACTGGAACATCCCTCAAGCAGTGATCATGACAGGTATCGACGACACGATTGTTGACGGCCACAAAACTGTCAACGTCACAATTTCAGTCAACACCGCCCTGTCCGCTTCAGCGTACGCGGCTGTAACTTCGAAAACCGTCGCTGTTACAAACAACGACAATGACCTGTCACGCCCCACGATCAACGGACCAGCGGCGGTGACCATCGCACAGCGACCCTTGATCACATGGACAAACGATCCGAGTGCTGCCGGTTACGATGTATGGATCAACTACGTCACGACCGGCGTCAATGGCTACATTATTACAACCGCAGCTACGAACAGCTTCGCATCCACTGCTGATCTGGGTGTCGGTGTGTTCGACGTCTGGGTTCGCTCGTTCCGCTCTGATGGCATCAAGGGCCTCTGGTCACCAGTTCGTCGATTCACAATCAATACACCGGTCTCCATCAACGCTCTGACCGCTGTGCAGTCGTCTCCACGACCGACGATCACATGGACACCAATCGCTGGTGCCGTTCGATACGATGTGTGGATTGATAACATTTCAACCAGCCAGTCACAATTCATTCGCGACGTGAATGCAATATCTGCTTCCTGGACAGCATCTGCTGATCTGCCGATCGCTGCGTACCGCGTGTGGATTCGAGCCATTGATGCCAGCGGTACTGGTGCTCAGTGGAGCCGTGGTGCTGACTTCCAGGTGAGCTTGCCGGTTGTTCTGAACACTCCAAACGCCGTGCAGTCAACGTCCCGGCCGACGATCACATGGTCGCCGCTGGATGGTGCTGCACGATACGACATTTGGATCAACAATCTGACCACTGGCCAGTCGCAGGTCGTTCGAAACACGAACGTCTCGACAACAAGCTGGACACCAGGGGCAGATCTGTCATTGGCGACCTACCGTGTGTGGGTGCGAGCGATCGATGCCAGCGGCCGAGCTGCCCTGTGGAGCCCTGCGGCTGATTTTCGCATCGCGACAGCACCGACTGCGGTCAATGCTGTGGCCTCCACCTTCGACACCACGCCAACGTTCTCATGGACCCCGATTGCCGGAGCTGCCACGTATAACTTCCAACTGCGTAACAGGGATACCGGTGTTAATGTGCATATCATTCAAAACCTGACAACCGCCACATGGACGGCTCCGGCAGGTCTGCCAAACGGAAACTATCGCTGGTGGTCAGCGGTGATCGGAGTCAACTCGCAGCCAACGATCTGGTCCGTCGCAACAGACTTCTCCATCGGCGGCTGGGCTAGCTTCACACAAACTCCCGGCACGTTTGGCCCAACACCAACCTTCAATTGGCTGGCGGTTGACGGTGCGGCGAGGTATGAAATCCAGATCAACCGCATCGACGTGGTACAGTACACCGTGGTGCATGAGTACAACCTCACCGGCACAAGTTACACTGTCCCGAACGCATTGGTCTCTGGCGGCACGTATCGCATCTGGATCCGCGCGATCGGTACGGAAGGACAACTTGGCAAGTGGAGTTCCACACTGGCATTCAACGTCGCAGCATCTGACTCGTCGAAAAACGACGAATCCTTCCAGGTTGCTTCGCTCGACCTGCTGGACAATCTCCTCGTCGAATTACTCAACGAGCAGACCCCAACAACCATTGAAGATACTCACAAGGCAGCCAATACGGACCTGATCGACGACGCTTCACTCAATGAAATCGACGATCTCATCAACTCAATCGTCACCGACCTGTTGTTGCAGGAGAAAAATACGTAGGCTCGTCGAAAAGCAATTTGTGTTTCCTACTCAGTGAAGACGGGCTTCTTCGATGACTTGACAGAAACTTTACTCGCCAGCAAGGCTGCCAGTCGCTTTGTTTTCTCTGAAACCCGGGCAAGAGGAGACATTCGCAAGACCAGCGACAGCCTTATTCCTGGCTGCGTTGAGTTTCCATCCGCTCGCTTGCCTGGATTCACGTCCTGGGGACAATCTGTCGTGGCTGCGAGTTGCGAGAAATGCAGAATTCGAATTCGTATGTTTGCTCGATTCGGCGTAGTCTTTATATCCTTGTTTTCAGACTGCAACGTTGGAGCAGTCCCGAAAAGTATGTCAGGCTTTCCAGCCTGACATGAAGCAGAACATGTCAGCCTGGAAAGGCGGACGTACTTTATTTCGGGACCATTCCTGATAGCCGGGGAAGGCTGTATGTCACTTCTACTGGAAAAAGTCCTCAAATCTTATCGCGAACCGGGCGGAACGCGGATTCCCGTCCTGGGGATCGAGCGTTTCGCCATGAAGCAGGGCGAGCAATTGGCTCTGGTCGGTTCCAGCGGCGGCGGTAAGACGACGCTGCTGAACATCATCGCGGGAATTCTAACGCCGGATTCCGGCCGCGCGGTTGTGGATGGCACCGACATCGCCACGAAGCACGAAGTCGCACGCGATCGGTTTCGAGCCGTCAAGATCGGTATTGTGTTTCAAACGTTCAACCTGCTGCCGGCGTTTTCTGCGTTGGAAAACGTCCTGCTGGGAATGTCATTCTCCGGACGCGGCGTTGACAAAGCGTTTGCAAAGCAATTGCTCGAACGCGTGGGGCTCGGACATCGTCTGAATCATTCGCCACAAAAGTTGTCTGTTGGTGAACAGCAGCGAGTCGCGGTCGCTCGATCACTGGCCAACAAGCCCGTTCTGTTGCTGGCCGATGAACCAACCGCCAACGTCGATCCGGCGAATCAACAATTGATTCTGGATCTGATTCGTGATACCTGCCGTGACCACAATGTCACGCTGCTGATGGTGACGCATTCGCCCGAAGTCGCCGGAGCGTTCTCTCGCGTCGAAAATCTCAAGGACTTTAATCGTCCTGAACTCAGTCTTCAGGAGCAGTCCGCATGAACCTGTTTACGATTGCATGGAAAAGTCTTAAACAACGCCGTCTGGCATCCAGTCTCACGACACTCAATATCGCCCTTGGCGTGATGTTGATGGTCCTGGTGCTCGTCATGTTCGGAGCTGTCGATGCGGCATTTACGCAGCGAAGCATTGCCTACGATTTGATCGTCGGGCCCAAAGGTGCAGACCTGCAACTGGTGCTGAGTGCTGTGTATCGCATGCAGCCGCCCATCGAAAACCTGCCGTATTTGTATCTGGAGCAACTGCAGAAGGATCGTCGAGTCGTCTCGGCAGTGCCGTTGGCATTTGGTGACGTGACGCAGGAAGGTTCTTTTCCGATCGTCGGTACGACTCCGGAATTCTTTGAGAACGATTTCACGCCAGGCCGCGCGTTCAAAATTCGCGGCAAGCGAATCAACGGTCTGCTGGATACGATTATCGGCTACGAGGTCGCTCGACAGAACAACTGGGACATCGGTTCGACATTTTCTATCATTCACGGTGGTGCTGAAAGTGGTGATGTGCATGATGAACAATTTGTCGTTGTTGCTGTATTGGCACCGACTGGCACGGCCAATGATCGCACGGTATTTCTGAACATCGAAGGATTTTACGCGATCGCAGGACATACGAAGCCCGTCAAGGAAATCGAAAAACGCCTGCGGGACTTTTATGCCTCTGATCCGGAACGCCTGGCCATTGCGATGGAACAAATTGAATCCGTGAAAAAGTCGGAGCCTAAAAATGCAGAAGGTGTACACGACCCTCATCACCGTCATCACGAGAACCCTGATGCGATGAAAGAAGTCACGGCGATTCTGGTGAAGACTCGGCCGGACACGCCCTTCGATTCGATGAGTCTGTCGATGGAACTGAAGACTGGTTACCAAGCGATGGCCGTCAATCCGATTGTCCCGATCAGAAGGCTTATCGACGGCATGCTGGGCAATATCAAGAAAGCATTTGTGGCTTTGATCTCCGTGATTATCCTCGTTTCCGGCGTGGGAATTTTCGTCAGCATTTACAACTCAATGTCTGATCGTCGCCGTGAAATTGGCATCATGCGGGCCTTGGGAGCGGGCCGCATGCACGTGTTTGGCATCATCCTTGCCGAGTCAGTATTGCTGTGTGTCGTCGGCGGTTTGGTGGGCTGGTTGGCTGGCCACGGTCTGGCGGTCATCTCGGCACCAACACTGACCGAACGCACAGGCTTGCTCATTAACCCATGGTCAGTTGATCCACGGGAAGCCATCCTGTTTCCGGTTTTAGTGGGACTCGCCGCTCTCGTCGGATTTTTGCCAGCGTTGACGGCGTATCGAACGAACGTGTCGGACGCGTTGAGTTCATAGGATATGAACGCTCACTTCCCGATCAACGCCAAATTGTCGCGGTGAATGACTTCACCGTACGGCACATGTCCAAGCGCCGTCGCGATCTGATCGGACCGGCGGCCCTGGATCCGGCGAATCTCGTCGGAAGAATAATTCACCAGTCCTCGCGCGATCTCGACGCCGTCGCCGGTCTTCAATCCGACCAACGCACCGGATTCGAATTCGCCCTGAACTTCCGTGATGCCCACAGCCAACAAAGATCGTCCAGATTCACGAACGGCTTTTGTTGCACCGCTGTCAATCACAAGCACACCAGCAGGCGGCGCACCAAAGCCGATCCAGCGTTTCCACGAAACGACCGCTTCGCCCTTGGCCAGAAACAAAGTTCCTGTCGTGTTGCCTTCCCGAATGTCATCTAAAACTGTGTCGCTGCGGCCACTGGCGAGGATCACTGTTTCTCCCATGCCGGTGGCTGCCAGAATCGCCTTCAATTTGGAACCCATGCCGCCTCGACCACGCGTGCTCGTTTCGGCAGCGGCAAGTTTCAATAGAGATTCATCCGGTCTTTCGACGAGAGGAATCACTACGCTGGCGGGATTCGATGGCGGACCATTGTAGAGTCCCGCGATTCCAGACAAAATGACAAGCAGCGGATCAGGCAACAGAGTCGCCAGCATGGAGGCCAACTGATCGTTGTCTCCGACCGCGATTTCTTTAATGCTGACCGTGTCATTTTCATTCACGATCGGCACGACGCCGAAATCGAACAATGTTCGCAGCGTATTTCGTACGTTCAGATAACGTTGTCGATTGCGAAAATCGTTGCCAGTCAACAACAACTGAGCGGTCTTCAGACCATTCTTCATCAACGCATCGTTCCATGTGCGCATGAGTAGCGGTTGTCCGATCGCGGCCGTGGCCTGCAGCGCGGGCAGCGAATTCGGGCGACGATTCATACCCAGAATGCCAATCCCTGCACCGACCGCCCCGCTGGAAACCAGCACCACTTTACGCCCCGTCTGCTGGATGCGAAAAATCTGGTCGGAGATGCACTGAATCCGATCGAGATCCAACCGATCCGTGTCTGTGGTGAGGACGTTTGTTCCAATCTTCACGATGACTGTGTGGCAGGCTTTGAAGACTTCCTGTCGGACAAGATCTTGCATAAGAGTTTTCAGTGTGCAGTTTTCAGTATTCAAATTTGAAATCTCAAATTATGAATCTCAAATCAAGGGTCCAATCCAAATTCCGCCCGCAACTTCTTTGAGGCCTCATCTGCCTGACTCGCGGCAATCACCACGCTGAGTTTCAATTCACTCGTGTTGATCATTTCCACGTTGATCTTATTGTCCGCAAGGCAACGGAACAGTCTGGCTCCAACTTCCGTGTGACTGCGAAGCCCGATGCCAGCGACCGAAATTTTTCCGATGCTGCGATCGGAGGACACCACCGAGCCGCCGTACGTTTCCATCACTTCGCGAAGCAGCAACACAGAACGATCAAGATCCGAACGAGGCACGGTAAATGAAATCGTCGCTTTGCCGTCGAGCGCTGCGTTTTGAACGATCATATCGACCAGCACGCCGCCTTCCGCAATCGCAGTGAAGACCGCTTCTGCGATTCCCGGATCGTCTGGCAGATTACTCAGCGTGACACGGGACTGATTGCTATCCGCCGTGATGTCACTCACGACAATACTTTCCATGCTGTCCAGCCGGGAAATAATATCGGCTGTGACTTCGGGGCTGGCTGCATCCACGCCCCAGCGTTTACCATTCGAGGCACATCCGACTTGCGGCGGAGATGACGTCGCTTTGTCGAGTTCAAAGCCCATATGAGCCGCCAGCACAGCGTCGTCGCAGCGATCGCGTTCAATCAGCACCGAGATCTTAATTTCGCTCGTCGTCACCACACTGATGTTGATGCCATGAGCCGCCAGCACCTGAAACATTCTGGCTGCGACACCGGTATGTGTTTGCATGCCATCCCCGACGACGGAAACTTTTGACAGACCGATGGTCGGAACCACCTCCACTGCCTTGAGACTGATCGCCGCCGCTTTCGCGACTTTCAATGCTGCTGGCAATTCGTCTTCCGCGACCGTGAATGACACATTCGCCGTGCCTTCGCGAGCAACGTTTTGTACGACCATATCAACCGGAATTTTGGCCAGCGAAAGTGAAGAGAACAATGTGCTCATCACACCAGGCGTATCCGGCAATCCAATCAGTGTGATCATGGCTTCATTTCGAACAAACGCCACGCCGGTCACTACCGACGTCACTTCGTCGGACACCGGAGCGATCAACGTACCTGGCCCATCGGAGTATGCCGGTCGGACACGCAACTGCACACGATATTTTTTTGCAAACTCAATGGATCGCGAATGCATCACGCCGGCACCAAGGCTGGCGAGTTCCAGCATCTCGTCATAAGAAATTCGTTCAACCTTGCGAGCGCCTTTGACGAGTCGCGGATCGGTCGTGAACACGCCTTCGACGTCGGTGTAGATTTCGCAGAGTTCAGCGTTGAGTACCGCCGCCAGAGCCGTCGCGGTTGTATCACTGCCGCCACGTCCCAGCGTGGTGATATTCATTTCCGCATCGACACCCTGAAAGCCAGCGGCGATAACGATGTTGCCAGCCTTCAACAACTCCTGCATACGCTTGGTAGAAATACTGACGATGCGAGCCTTCGTGTGCGTCGTATCGGTGAGGACACCAATCTGCGCGCCGGTCAAACTGATGGCTTCTTCGCCAAGTTCGTGTACAGCCATCGCCATCAGAGCAACGGATTCCTGTTCGCCGGTTGCGAGCAGCATGTCCATTTCGCGAGGCCGAGGCTGGCTGGTGATTTCTTTGGCGAGATCAACAAGTTCGTCCGTCTTGTGACCACGCGCGCTCACAACGACGACAACGTCGTAACCTTTTCGTTTTGCTTCAACCGCGCGGCTTGCTGCGCCTCGAATTTTTTCAGCATTGGCCACACTGGTGCCACCAAATTTCTGCACAATGACTGCCACGTTCTCGGTTTCTCCTGCGATATTGGACGGAATTTCGTCAGAATACGTGTTTTGTTGTACCAAAAGTCCAGGCTGGGGATATCTGATTTCATACGCCGGAATTCAAGTTTATCAGAACTCGACAGGCGTTTAGGATCACTCGATAAGTAACGAGCATATTTCTGTCGTTTAATGATGTCTGGATTCGAGCGAAACTCGACGACCTGCTGCCAGTCGGAATGAATCGCGCGGAATTGATCCTGCGTTATACGCTCAGTCACCCACGTTGTCTTCCACGATTGTCGGCACGTGCAATCCTTCGCATCTGACCGAGAATCTTGCCGCTGTCGCCAAAGGTATTCTCCCGGGCGATCTGCACACACAGGTCAGAGAACGCGTTGCAGCGCTGAACGCCCCCTAATATTCGTGGGCCTAAGAAAACGAATGACGAACCGCCGTCAGACGTCTACAATCCGGCAGAGTTGAATCTCAGCCCCGCAATCGATTGGATCCTGACAACATGGCAGTAATACAACGCCCCGCGAATCTTGCCGAACTGAAGGCCAGCGGCTGGAAGTCGCGGAGTGTCAAAGACGAGATTCGTTCCAACTTTCAGAACATGCTGGCGAGCGGAGCGGAACTCTTCCCAGGCATCGTAGGTTACGAAAACACCGTCATCCCTGAAATCAGTCTGGCACTGCTGGCTGGCCACGACATTTTGTTTCTGGGAGAAAAGGGCCAGGGCAAAAGTCGCATGATGCGAGCTTTACCCCAGTTTCTGGATGAATTCATTCCGTACCTTGATCTTCCCGGTTGCCCGGTACATGAAGATCCATATAAGCCGATCACATCCCAGGGCAAACGCTGCATCGAAGAACTGCCGCCGGAGCAGATTCCGATTCGCTGGTGGCCTCGTAAAGAACGCTACGCCGAACGCCTTGCACCGGGGACAAAGTTTGCCGACATCGTCGGCGAAATTGATCCCGCAAAACTCGCGGGCGGCACCAGTATGTCGGCCGAGGACGCACTTCACTTTGGACTCATTCCACGCATGCATCGCGGCTTGTTTGCCATGAATGAATTGCCGGAACTGGATGAACTTGTGCAGGTGGGATTATTCAACATTCTGGAAGAACGCGACGTGCAGATTCGCGGCTATCCAGTGCAGTTTGATCTGGACGTCATGATTCTGTTTTCGGCGAATCCAGCGACGTACAACCGCAGCGGGAAAGTCATTCCGCAGCTGAAGGATCGCATCGGCAGCTTAATTCAGACGCACTATCCGCATGATCGCGACTCCGGTATCCAGATCATGGAGCAGGAATGTGAGCTGTCGCTGGACGGTGACTTCCCGATCGTTGTTCCGTTTTTCATGAAGCAGATCATCGAAGAAATCAGCCGTGCGGCTCGTAAAAGTCGCTACATCGATCAGCAATCCGGCGTCAGCGCCCGCTTCAGTTTGGCAAATTATCAAACGATGATCGCGAGCGCTCGACGTCGAGGCTGTGTGCTGGGCGAAAAACCAGCCGTACCGCGAATCAGTGATCTCGGCCATTTGTATTCGTCATCGCTCGGCAAGCTGGAAGTTGATTTGATGAGCAGTCATCAGATGACCGAGCGGCAGGTTCTGGATGCGGTGATTGCAGAAGCGATCAAGTCTGTCTTCGAGGAATATGTCGAACAGCACGGGCTGGAATCCATCGCTCAGATTTTCGCGAAGGGCGTCAAAATTGAAGTCGGCGATATGCTGCCCAGTGAGCATTACGAAACGCTGCTCAAACGAGTCCCACCGATCTGGGACAAAGCGTTTGAAGTGAACGCTGCCGACAACGCCGCCGTCCGAGCGTCGTGTGTGGAATTTGTTCTGGCAGGGCTGTACGCCACAGACCGCATCAGCCGAGCCCAGCGGCATGGCGTCGTTACGTACGAAGTCGGCTGAAAGCAACAATGGCGACTATACTGCATCCGGATCAAAGAACTTGATCGACAGCGGATAGTTCCATAACGTGCCTTCATTGGATTTTACCGCTCCGACGATGGGGAAGATCACAGTCAGGGCTGCCAGAGCCAGGGCCATTGGGATGCCAATGACGATAAAGCACAGCAATCCGCAAATCACGCCGTAGATCAAACAACTGAGATACCAGTTCAGGATCACCATGCCGTGACGATTGGCGGCCCGTGAATCGTCCTTGCTGATCGCCCACATCACGATCGGTGCGGCAACGCCGATGCCTCCGGCAAAGATCAGCAACTGCGACAGATGCATCAGCATGCACCATGTTTTTTCTTCCAGCCCATAAATTCTGTTAGGCTGAAAATTCGCTGCGCCGAGACCACTGGCGGTAAATATGTTGGTTTCTGGAGCTTGCAGCAATCGTTGCTTGGCAAGCTGAAATTCTTCGTCGCTGAGTGTTCCGGCGTCGCGGAGTTTCTGCAG
>JBDNFT010000327.1:0-3422 GCA_041689695.1 Planctomycetaceae bacterium
CCGACTCGGAGAGGAGGACGGCTGCACAAAGTGCAGCCGTGAGAAAGCCTCCTCTCCGAGTCGGGTCAAACGATGCGCCCCCCTTCCGGAATAGAACTCACCTAAAATTGTTTTGGGCAGATTGCTATTTGTCGCGCACCCTGGGCTCTGCCGCCTGTGACCCGCGAACACCGGGCCACCATCGCCCGCCCGGCCATCAGCGTTCACTTCAGCCAGAAGCAGCAAGCGTCCCTTGAATTGGTATCGAAGAGACATTTGATTCTGCGGCAAACAACGGATAACTTGCAAGTCAGCAGCTCGCCCCTCCCGAGCGGTTGAATTCGACGATCAGAACGGTCGTTAATAGAGAAATACTTTACAAACAAAGGCTCCGCCATGATCAAATCGCAAACAACTGAACAAGACAACAGCCGTCGTAACTTTTTGAAATCATCGGCCGCTGCGACAGTGGCAGCGAGCGTGATGACTCATGCCGCGTCTGCCGCAGCCAAACCAGTCGATGACAAAGTCGTTGTCGGAATCATGGGAGTGAATCGTGGTTCTGCTCTCGCTGAGAGATTTTCAAAGGTTCCTGGCGTCGAAGTTCGCTACATCTCCGACATCGACAGCAAACGCCTTGAGACATTCAAAGAATCATTTTCAAAGACTGTCGATTACGACGTCAAAACAGTTGGTGACTTTCGCAAAATGCTGGACGATCCGGAATTGGATGTGATGGTGTGCGCAGCTCCAAATCATTGGCACGCGCCGGCCAGCATTATGGCTTGCGCTGCGGGCAAACATGTGTATGTCGAAAAACCGTGCAGCCATAATGCTCGGGAAGGCGAGTTGCTGATTGAGGCAGCTCGCAAGAACAAACGCTGCGTGCAGATGGGCAATCAGCGTCGCAGTGGTGAAAAGATCATGGAGGCGATGGCGTTACTTCACGATGGACGGATTGGCGACGTGTACTATAGCCGAAGCTGGTACGCCGCCAATCGCGGACCAATCGGAGCCGGAACGCCATTAGATGTCCCGCCAAATATTGATTATGAGCTATGGCAAGGACCAGCTCCAAGGCAGCCGTATACTTCCAACAGACTGCATTACAACTGGCACTGGGTGTGGAACTATGGCAACGGTGAATTGGGCAACAACGGAATCCATTCGCTCGACTTGTCTCGCTGGGGCCTGCAGGTGAACTATCCGGTTCGCGTGGTCTCGTCTGGTGGTCGCTATTGCTTTGACGACGATCAGCAGACCGCTGACACACATGTGGTGTCGTTTGAATTTGAAGGTAAGAAACAAATTGTGTGGGAGTGCTTATCCTGCAATCGTTACGGAAGCGACGGCACTGGATTCGGTGCCACGTTTCACGGCGACAAAGGCACATTGCGACTCAGTGAATGGGGTTACAAGATATTCGACGAGAAGGCAAAAGAAGTTCTTGCAGTCGATGGCAAAGATGGCCTGATGTCACATATCGAAAACTTCATTGACGCTGTTCGAAACAATGACCCGACACGGCTGCATTCGGAAATTGAAGAAGGCCACAAGTCAACTCTATTATGCCATCTGGGCAACATCGCACACCGCACTGGGGATTCGCTGAAATGTGATCCCGCGAACGGGCATGTGCTGCAGAACGACACGGCGATGAAGCTTTGGCAGCGTGAATATGAACCGGGCTGGGAGCCTAAGGTTTAGTGTTCTGAAAACCGTTTGCATGGATAGATCGGCATGACACAACGCTTCACGATTTTACTGCACGATCATCCATGGTGGCATTGGGATTTTCTGCTGGAAAACGGCGATCATGCTCTTTGCTGGCGACTGTTACGAAAGCCGTGTTCCGGTGAGCCAATTGCAGCGGAAGCACTTGAGCCGCATCGTTTGCTGTATCTGGATTATGAAGGACCAGTCAGCAATGACCGTGGTATCGTGGAATGCGTTGATCGTGGAATATTTCAAATAGCGGCTTCACCGCCCGAATTGACCGTTGCACTTGTGGGGCTTCCCTGGGCAACTCGAGCGACCTTGAAGGTTGTTGAGCGCAATCGGCTGTTTTGGTTATTCACCTGAAGGCGGACATGGGCGCTGATTTGCAACGACCCAGTGGGTTGTTGATTTTATGAGCCTCAAATCGCTGGCAGGTTGCTTATTTAGTCTCAGCCGAGATCGCTTCCGTTTAACCCGACTCGAAGAGGAGGCGGGGCACTCGGTACCTCCTCTTCGAGTCGGGTTAAACGATTAAACAACACCTGGCTATCTGCGGGTGTATGTTTCGAAAATAAAGGGTAAACACCCGCGGCTAGCGCCTTGCAGCTCAGGTTTTTACCAGATCAATAATCGGAGTTGCCCGATGGACATCGCGGAGTTCTTTGATGGATCGTCCGAGTGACTGGAACCGACGACGTGGTATATGAATCGTCGCCCCTCGAAGCGCCAAACCCAGGATCTCTGTAAGTTCACGCCGCTGGGCCATGTTTAGATTTCTGGCCGGCGAACCGGGGCGTTCTGACAGGCACCGAATCCAATCCGTCTCAATTTGTGAACTTGTCAGTTCACTGCAAAGGTCTCTGGCCAGGACAACAATGGCGGTACCAAATTCTGAATTCGCGATCTGCCGCGAAGTCATGACACCGAAAACAGATTGCATGAGCCTGTTCCCCGGCTCCGAGGGCAATTTCTGCGGACTCTGCGTCAATCGCCACAGCACAAACAGTGTGGCAAGAGCCAACAGGATCATCAAGACGGTTTTCAGATAGGCCAACGGTCTGGCCTGGCGAGGTCGATCGCGCAGGACTTCATTAATCAGATTGGATTCCTGGACCTCATTGATGACTGCATTCGCGAGTTTTAGTTTTGCATCAAAATCCGGTTCAGGCGGTTGTATATTCGTCGGAGGCGGCGGGAGAGGTCGGTCTTCCTGTTCCGGTTCCTCGTTTTGCATGGCGGAACTTTCGCGATAGCCACGCAAAGGCACCCCGTTACGGATGAACAGCAGGCTGCGGCGTTTTTTACTGCACAAGAGTTCGCTCACCTGAATCGCAAACACGGCATTATCTCCGTGCCACAGCATTCCATATGTAAACAGACTCTCGTCTGCTGCAAGTACCATGACGCCGGCCAGAGGTTCTACGCCGCGACCGGCCAGAATCAGCGGCTGGTTTCTGCTGGCTCTTGGCAATGTTGTGGGTGGCAAGGAGACGATGACCTGCCAATCCATAGAATCGTCCATTGGCGCAGACAGCCAGCCCGTTCGATTCACAACGAGTTCCCCAACACCTTTCACCAATGCGTCATCGGTCTTCAGATTGCGAATTCGAATGCAGTCTGCGAAAGTCTGATAGCGATCACGTGAATCGGCAGCCACCACGGTTCCCTGATAGAATGAGCACACGCCGGGGAAAGCAAAACCTCCCTCTGACGCCACCAGCATC
>JBDNFT010000328.1:0-10390 GCA_041689695.1 Planctomycetaceae bacterium
ACGCGGCCCATGGCATTCATCACTCGGAGAGTGATGGCTACTATAATCGCAAATCGAGTACCATTATTGGTCTCCCGCCTCCAGAGACAAACTTGCGAGGCGGGAGCCTCCAGAGCAGTGTGTTCCGAGGCCGGAGCCTCGGAACAAGGACAGGGCTCATCACGGCGGAGCGTGATGGCTACATTGATGAACCGAGCGGATCCGGGTAACGAAAAATTTTGCCTTCAAAATTCTTCAGCAAAATATCGTCACCATCCCGACCGACGACGCTGTCCGGTTGCAATGGAATCTTTCCACCACCACCAGGAGCATCGATCACGAACGTTGGTACGGCGTAACCGGTCGTATGACCTCGAAGCCCCTGGATGATTTCCAATCCCTTCGAAACGGGCGTTCGAAAATGCGATGAACCGCTGATCGGATCGCACTGGTACAAGTAGTAGGGACGAACTCGCATTGTCAGCAACTTGTGCATCAGCGACTTCATAATTTCAACTTCGTCATTCACACCCTGGAGCAGCACGGTCTGTGAGCCCAGTGGAATGCCAGCATCAACCAGCCGCTCGCAGGCCTGCCTCGATTCCACCGTGCATTCTTCGGGATGCAGGTAGTGGACGCTCATCCAGATTGGATGATACTTACGAAGCATCGTCACAAGTTCCGGCGTGATGCGCTGAGGCAGCACGGCTGGCATCTTTGTGCCGATGCGAATGAACTCGATATGCGGAATCGCACGCAGACGTCCGATGATCCAGTCGAGTTTGTCGTCGCTAAGCGCCAGCGGATCACCGCCGGAAATCAGCACGTCGCGTACTTGTGTCGCTTCTTCCAGATAGTGGAAGATGGCTTCCAGACGCTGGACGTTGGGCTGAATTTCTCCATGCCCAACGACTCGCGAACGAGTGCAATAGCGGCAATACGTTGAGCAAAAATCCAGTGGCAAGAGCAGCACGCGGTCGGGATATCGATGCACGAGTCCCGGCACGGGGCTGTGTCCATCTTCGCCGAGCGGATCATCCGCCTCGCCCGCCGTGCGCACGAATTCGCGAGTTGTGGGCACGACAGTTTTCCGCAAAGCTTGCAATGGATTATCAGGATCCAGCAGACTCATGTAATAGGGGGTGATGGCCGTTGGCAGTAGCGTGCCGCCGTCGGAAAGACAATCGCGTTCTTCGATGGAGAGTTCGAGAATTTTTTCGAACTGTTCCAGAGTTTTGATGCGATGTCGAGATTGCCAGCGCCAATCGTCCCAGTCGGCGTCAGTCGCGTCGGGATAGAATCTCTCGCGAAACTGAACGGTTAGTGGATTTTCTTTCCGCGGGGGAGTTGCTGCATGATGTGCGGCGTCCAGTCGGACACTGTTGCGATCGGGCAGGCTTGGTGATGCAGGGTGTTTTTCAGCGGCCGCATGACTATTGGTGGGATTGGGGCGGGGAGTTGATGTCGGGGAGGCAGAGTTTCGAAGGAAATCTAAAACTGAAACATTGCCAGAAGTATGATTTATTGCAGCAGGTTTTTCTGTGATTGTCAGGACTGCTGTATTGCCTGAATTTCCTGGAGGGTCATCATGCTCCAGGCCGGTAGATGGAGGCTCTGAAGTCTCCCCACCGAACGACGATTCGTCCATTGAATAAATGCTCCACGAGATGCGCATGGTCGCACTTCATCACCAGGATTCCCCAAGGACCGTCTTCCAGAAATTCTTCGAGGAAATTGGATATCAGACACTATTTGTGTACAAGAACTCTGCTATCGGTTTGGTTTCAGATCAATTGAAACCGCAAACAGATGAGTTCAAACGCTAAACAAACAATGTTCTGAGAGATGTGCGACGCCGACGCATGAATTAAGAAGTCGGCAGACTCGAATCAACACCGGCCGACTCCATCCCGGGTTGACGATCAATCAATTTGATAACGAGTCTCTTCCCGAACCGATCGCTCTTTCAGCAACCGTTTCAGGGGCGAGGGAGTGATGCCAACAGGCTGGGTCCCTCTGCACCTCCACATTTGTTTTCGCGGACATTTTGACCGTCTGAAGAACTCGCGAAAAACAGCACGCGAGACACTTCAACAGGTCGCGGGAGTTTCAATGCACCGTGCAAACAAAACTCACCGCGCGGCGTTATATCTTTCAAGGCTTCTAAATCAATAGATCAGTTGCCCCAGTTTTTCGGAATCTTCAAAAAATTACCAGAACGCCACAGACGTCCCAATCACTGCAGCAATGATGGCCATCAGCCAAAACCACAGCACGATTTTTGTTTCGGCGACTCCTCGAAAGACAAAGTGGTTATGCAAAGGACTGCACAAAAGTATCCGCTTTTTTGTTCGGCGATACCACGCAACTTGCAAAATCACGCTTAGCGTTTCAACGACAAAGACGACCCCGACGATCGCCAACACGAATTCAGTGCCAGTGGCCAGCGACGCGACGGCAAGCAAGCCTCCAATCGGCAGCGAGCCCGCGTCGCCCATAAACATCCGCGCGGGATGCCGATTCCACCAAAGAAAGCCAAGCATGCTGCCAGCCAGTGCTGCACAACTGATGGCAGCCACAGTGCGGCCGGATTCACCGTCCCCGGCCATCGAGCTGCCGCAGATGACAATCGTCATCGCAATTGAAGCCACTGCGGAAGTACCGGCCGCAAGTCCGTCAAGACCATCGGTCAGGTTGACGGCATTGGAGACTCCGACGATGACGAAGACAGCCCATGGAATCCAGCAGATTCCAAAGTGCAATGTCGAATCAGTCCATGGGATAAAAACAAGTCCCGCGCTGCCTGTCTTTAGATGGAGCATGTAAATGCTCGTTGCCGCCGCAATAGAAATTAGAGTCTGAGACAATAATTTCTGCCGCGCGGTCAATCCTTTGCGTTGAGTGCGAAGTTTGATCCAGTCGTCAGACGCACCAAGCAATGTCAAAGCAATAACGGTCCCGCAAAACAGCCAAACGAGCGGCGACATTATTTTACTGAAACACAAAATCGAGAACACCGTAGTGCTGGAAATCAACAGACCTCCCATCGTGGGAGTGTTCTGTTTCGCAGCGTGAAGTTCATTCAGCTTCGCGGAGTCACTTACGATGCGTTCTGTAAACCGCGACTTCAGCCATCGAATCAACCACGGCCCACATGCAAGTGACAATGCCAGCGAAAGGATTCCAGCACTGATCGCTGCTACCGGAAGTGAAGTCACGAACAGTTCACCAATAAACACCCAAGTCTCCCCTGCGACAGTCCAACAAATGTATCACATTGTTAAGTCAGCACGCCGCTGGCGAAAAAGCCGGCAGAGTGATGAACGAAAAAGGTGGCGTTCATATTTCTGCCGTCGCCATCCTGTGCGGTGTTCCGCCGTCGCCACGCTGTTCGGCATTTAATATGTTCACCATCGAAATTGCCAGCAATCGGCCATGACAGTCCGACAGAGGGTGCAGTCTCAGATTTCGGTGGGAGCGAATTGAAAGTTGATTCTCGGGAGGGCGAGGCTCCTGCCGAGCCAACGATCTGGGGAAACACACGGCTCGGCAGGAGGCACAATCGGTCCATGTCGATCGCCTGCGGGCTGGAAACTTTGGCCACAGAATGCCAAAGGCTGGGCACACGACACTACACATGCATCCAGCAGCGTAATTATCGTGGAATGTTTGCCCGAATCGAGTCGAACCCGTAAGCTCCCTCAGACACCGCACGCTGCCCTGGATAGCGTGCAAGAGTCTGGCCAATTGACCGCTGGCGAATTATTTTCCGGCTCTGTTGATGACAGTTGTGATATCCCAGAATCCAGCAGGTGTCGTGAGACTTCTCAACCAAAGGATTACGCAATTTTCCTCAACCGCCTTGCAGCGCTTCAATGCCCGGCATGCGATTGTTCTCGGATGGCCGATGTCGCGAGAAATGAAGTGATTCGTGCAACTTCGACGGTCTCAACGCAAACAGTAATATGCTGGCTCGGCATCACATGAGTGCGCAGGTGCTCGATGACATGCTCGCAGATTTCAAATGGCAAAATGAACTCGACTCGGTTTTGCTTCGTGGGAGACAGATCGTTGTTGTCGATCTGCCGTCTTCCAACTCCAAGTCCGGGTGTCTCTGTAAATCCAGTGGCACCCAGTGCCACGATTTCTTTAGTCAGTTTTAACGCCAATTCCGGATCAGCGACAAGAGTCAGACGCCGAGCATACGAGAGTCCACGTTTGCGGGCCGCATGGGCGCTTGGCGACAACGCCCGCAGTTCGTCCAGGCCTCTCAGCTCCAGCTTCAGACCTGCCTGATCAAAATCGTGGACCATTTCTTCCAGCTTCTCCATCACGCTGGCATCCACGAACGTCGCGCCGGAAAGATCAAGGATCAGGTTACGTTTCTGCACCAAACCGATATCTTCGATCTGACGTTTGAACGGAATCCAGTTACTAAAGATGGCCGATTCCTTGGCGAAAATCAAACTTGTTTTGTCATCCACATCTTCCACTTCAATATATGCTTTGAAGAATGATCGCAGTGGCACCCCGTTCGCGAGATGAATAATCATTTTCAGCAGGATGCCGGCAGCAACTCCGATAAGCAGGTCAGTCGCAAGCACCACGATCAAAGTGACCACAAACAGCAACAACTGTTCTTTGCCGATGCGATAGACGTTGCGAAACTCGCTTGGATGCGCCAAACGAGTCCCAGTGTAAACGAGCATCGCAGCCAGTGCGGCCAGCGGGATCAAATGCAGAACAGTGGGAATCAGCCCCACGCAAAGCAGCAGAAAAACTCCATGCCACAAATCTGCGAAGCGTGTCTTGGCACCGTTGTCGATATTCGCCCGGCTTCGCACAATTTCCGAAATCATGGGCAATCCGCCCACCATTGATGCCGCCAGATTTGCGACCCCAACAGCCAGCATATCCCGATTCATATTCGTTTTGCGTTTGTACGGGTCAAGCAGATCGACAGCTTTTGCACTGAGCAGTGATTCGAGACTGCCGATCATGAAGAACATCAGAATCCACTTCCATGCCTTAAACTGGTTCAGGACCGTAAAATCGGGAGTTTGAATTTCCTTGAACATGCCAAAGATTTCGTTCGGCATTTTGACAAGAAATTGCTCGCCCAGTTTGTACTGAGTGTTGAACACTTCGTATTCGTGAGCAGATTTCAAATTGACCGCCATTCCCAATGGCACAGCGACAAGCAACACAATCACATGCGCTGGAACGGGCTTTAGCCAGGACACTCGACTTCGAATAAGCGGCCAGACGAACATAATCAGCAGACTCACGACTCCGATCAACGCAATCGCCGGATTTGCATGCATGATGAAATCCGGAATCTGACGCAGAAGGGACAGATGTCCACCTTTAACCTCAGTAACTCCAAGGGCCACAGGAATCTGCTTTGCGATGATAATGACACCAATCGCAGCCAACATCCCGTGAACCACGGTGCTGGGGAAGAATTCGCCCAGGATGCCGGCGCGAAACAATCCAAACAGAATCTGCAGGACCGCTGCAACAACTCCTACCGCGAGAGCTGCTTTGTAAGCCGTCATATCCGCTGGCAACCAGCCTCCCGATGTACCATTGCCGCCGAATTCTTCAATACAGCCAAGGACAATCACGATCAGCCCCGCTGCTGGTCCTTTGATTGTCATTTCTGAATTGCTGATAAACGTAGTCAGAAATGCTCCAATGATCGCAGTAAAAATCCCCGCGAGCGGAGGAAAGCCTGACGCCAAAGCAATCCCGACACACAACGGTAACGCGATGAGAAAAACAAGCAGCCCGGAGACCATGTCGTTTTTCATATACTGAAAGAAACCCTTCGCATTGCCGCGAGGGACTGGATTGTTGACGTTCATGGCGTTGAACTCCGGCTTGGTTGGGATGTTTTGTTTTAAATTGTGAGCAGGGATAAAAAACGGGAAGCAAAAAAACTGAGGTAACAAAGTTACAAATTTAGATCTCCATGACCATCAGCCAAACGGGCAACAGCGATGAAATGCAACGGCGGCATTAAAAACACAGCTTCGGATTCCGGCGAGGTGATATCCATTTCAGTATCCTCGGCGGCAGGTGCTGGTAACTCTTCCTGTTGCTCCTGCACAGCCTCATCATCCGGTTCAATGACTTGTTCCGGATTCCTACGCAGCCGAAGCAATTCCTGAGCAGCATGATGTCGAGAAGCAACTCCAGGCTGCGGCCAAAGACCACCTCCCAGAACCAGAAATGTCAGCACCAGCAACGCAAATCGCTCAGATGCACGTGACCGCAAAATCGCAGTTGTCTGAAAGCGGCGACCTGTGAAGATTCGGAAGTAAGCTCGCATGATGGCGATACCGTTCAAGGTGGCAGCCAGCAAGACGGCCAGTCCAACGAACGGGAAGACGCCAACGGCACCTTCGATGAGCAATTCCATCCCAACGAATCCCAGGGTGCCAGGAAAGCCAATCGATGCAAGTCCCGTGAGTAGAAACAGCCCCGCCAGTGTCGGCGTGTGTTCATACATCCCGTGATAGCGATCCAGACTGACTCTGCCGATGCGCGATTCGACAGAACGCAGGGTCAGTGCAAAACCGCCAAGGGAAATTCCAACGGAGATCCAGACACACAATGCGCCGGTCAGACCTATTGTGTCCACGATTTCCAGACCGCAAAGAACCAGCGATGCGTGGCTGAGAAACAGGTAGCAGAAGAAGCGTCGCGCATCATTCTGGATCGTCGCCATACCAGCGGCATAAACAGCCGTGATCAGTGACAAAACCGCAATGCTTCGCATCGCCCACGACGGACCAAACGGTAGTACAAGATGCATGACTGCGTAGGCACCTGTCATCGGGGCGACAAACAAAATTGCCGTTCCAAAGGATGCGTGTTCAAACAGATCGGTCATCCAGCAGTGTACCGGGACAACTCCCGCGCGGAGCAGCACGGCCATGGTCAGCAGCATGGCGGGCAACAATCCCGCACTCTGCGGACCGCCAGCATCATCGATCATACTCCAGCCGGCCACCAGCAGTGTGATGTACATTCCCATGTGCAAACTGAAGATTCGCGTCGAAGCACCACGTCGATACAATTCAATCCACGGTGGCACACAGGCCAGTGATAACAATGTAATAATCATCCATGGGCTGTGGCAGCTTAATGTTGCCAATACGATCGCCTCGGAAAGCAGAGTCAAGCCAAAAGAAAACCGTCCCAGCTTTGTCCGCAACGTCGAAAAGATTGTCATCAGATACAACAAGGCGGTCAATGGCAGCAGTGGTGCGCTGAGTTCGTCAATGACAAAATAGTCGTGCCGGAAGATCCACTGAATCATGTCCCAATGGTCGTGAGCCTGAAACGTGTTCATCGTGCTGAAGTCGTACCATTCGCCAGCCGTGAAAAACAAAGTCAGCGCGCTGCTGGCAATCGCGACTCGATGTGCGGCTTGCTGATTCGGCAGAATCGTACACGCAATGGCACCAAGCAACGGCAGCAGGATCGAGAATTCCAGCCAGGGAAAATGCAGTTCCGGAATCATAGGAGTTTTCAGTCGACAGGTTTCGAATCTCGGATCTCAAATCTCTTCAACATCACAGTCCGGCGTCGCCTTCGCTCCGCTCGTCCCCGCCAGAAATGTTGTCCAGCGTTGTTCCATGCGATCCGACCATTTGAAGATATTCACAAAAGGTCGCACGATGTAATCATCCAGAATTGAATCCAGATAGCCGCGTTCCCAGGCGAATCGATAAAACTTCGCCCTGACTGTTGGCGACAACCAGCTTTCCCACGGTGAACGGGAATCCGGCAGACGATCCCCAATCGCGTTTTCAAGGATGCTGTAATCCTTCAACAACGAGGGCGCGCGGACCAGTTGCAGAGTTCGTACGCACATATGTCCGATCATGTGAATCAGCGGGATGTATCGCAGCCCCAGACCAATCTCGACCACAATGATGCTCACCTGCACCAGCGAGGCATACGCCAGCGCGCTTTTGACATCGGCCTGAACACGAGCCGCCATTGAAGCGAAGACCATCGTCACTAAGCCCAACGCAACGACCATGCCGCACAACACGGGCGACATCTCAAGTACAGGACTGACTCGTAACAGCAGGAATGCACCAAGATGTACTGACAATGCTCCATAGAAAACTGCGCTGGATGGTGTTGGACCTTCCATCGCTCGAGGCAACCAGCCGGAAAACGGAACCAGTGCTGATTTTCCGGCGGCAGCGATCAACAGCAATGAACCCACCAGCAAAGCCTGACTTTCTGTGATCGTTGCTTTTCCGGCGGGCCACGCTCCCGTGCCCATCAATCCTTCAAAGTCACCTGACCCGGACAGGTGATGCAATGTCAATGCGGCGATTAGAAACGCGGCATCCGCCACTCGATAAATGGACCAGACACGCAGACCATTTTGGACAGGAGCCGGACGATCGTGAAAGAAAGCAATCAGCAGTGCGGACGAAAGACCGACAAGTTCCCAGCCCATGAATAGTGTCTCGATCGTGCCCGCCAGTGAGGAAATCACCATGCCCAGTTGAAAAATTGAGTAGAACAAAAAGAAGCGAAAATATCCTTCTTCCAGATGGAGATATCGAAACGCAAAAGCACCAATGACGCCACACAGCACGAACGACATGATGGCAAAAGGCACACTCAGCCGGTCGAACACAAATTTCAGCAGAAAATGAAAATGTCCTGCGTGAGGCTCCTCGATCTTTTCTTCGCTGCTGGCAGCATCGCCGGAATGCGAGTCATCAGATCCCGGCGCTGCAGTCGCAGCATGAGTTACGGCATGGGCAAGGTCGGGCGCGTGAGCGTGGCCAGGTTGGGCTTGATCATGTTGGGCGGCATCATGTTGGGCGGCATCATCACCTTCCGCCGTTGAATTCTCTAACGCCACCCAATCGCCCAACTCCAGCGGCAGATGGCGAACATTCATTGTCAGCATATAGGCCAGAATTCCCAGTGCGGCCAATAAACCGACGGCACTCGAAGCCTGCGCGAAGCGTGCGATAGAGCGTTCGGTGAGCTTAATGCGAAACAGCGTTGCCAGTCCAAGTACCGCCAGGAGCGCCGCAGGACTCACAACAACCATGATTCCAAAGAAACGAACTAACATAAGAGGTGCTTTGATTTGAGATTTTTGATTTGAGATCAGCAAACACGCATCGCTCAAAGGCAAACTACGTTCCATTCTTTCCCTGAATCAACGCGAACGGCAGGTTGTCACGGTAGCCACGATACCAGTCCAGCGAACTTTCCGCCGTTGCGATCTCAGATGTTGAAGGTTCGTAATCGACAAACCGGCCATTGACGAACCGTTGGATGCGGCTTGAATCCGGATCCAGCACGGCCAGTTGCGCCCATTCGTTTCGACAGATGCGGCCCACAGTGGGGTTGTCGTTCATGATCCGCAGCATTGCTTCCGGCGTGGATTCAATGATGAACAGCAATCGGACAGGTTCGTGAATATCAACGCCCTGCCACGGCAGACCGGGACGCAGATCGCTGGCAGCGCCATCCATCACACCCAGCAAAGACGTAATGTTGTGTGGCAGTTTCGTCCCACTGCCAAAGCCGCGCGTATCGATTGACGACAGCGTATACAGCATATTGATACCTTCGCAAACCGGAATCACAGCTCCCAGAATGCGAGCCAGAATCATCGACGTTTCGGTATCCTGACTGGCGTCGTACGACATTAGAAAAGACCGCCGATCCAGGTACATACCACGGATGCGGCTACGGCGTCCGACGAAGCAAATCGCATTTGTTGAGTTCCCGTATTCTGGTCGCGTTTGTGCCAGATCTTCGCTGCGATCGTCCACATGCTGTAATGCCTCGGCTGGCGAAAAATCTAACCTTGCCGTTTCGAAGCGACGGCAGCGTTCGTGTGCATTGCGTTCGGCGACACGTCCGAAAACATCCACGGCGTAATGCAGATGTCGCATATGTGATGCAGGCAATAGCTCAAGATCATAAAATTTAACGGCATCAGTCGCCGTATTGTGCATCGCTCCGACAAACCGCGTTTCTTCAGGAACATCCAGTCCGCGCGCCAGAAGTTGACGTCGAACGCGAGCATCGTTCAGCATCGCCGCCATCGCCGCGGAGTTGGGCGTGACCGCCCGCGTGGCCATCCGCCTCAACCCCGATATCGACGCCGGGGCCCACGACCACACCACGACGGGCCGGGCCGGGGACAAGTTCGGCGTTCCCGCCGACCAGGCCGCCGACCTGTGCGTCGATTTTCGTAAGCATCCGCATGTCGAGATTGTCGGCTTCCATGTCCACCTCGGCTCGCCCATCTACAAGCCTGACGCCTACCTACAGGCCATCGACCGCCACACAACGCTCATCGACCGCGTGGCGTCCGGTGGAACCACGATCACCCACCTCGACCTCGGCG
>JBDNFT010000329.1:0-2373 GCA_041689695.1 Planctomycetaceae bacterium
GATTCGGTGGATTTGCGGATCTGTTTGGTACGGCCGCAGCCATCGCGTTCGACTTCGTACCGTCCGGATTGTCGGCAAACGTCTTCAGAACTCGCAGCAAAAATAACGTTTGGCGAAATCCCTGTGAACGAAAAAACGCATGAGGGTTTCGAGGATCTGGCGGCGGATCGACATAACCCAACCGCTGCCGCAACGCTTGACTCAAGGGCCTTGCGATTTCTTCACGGCGAGCTTCGGAAATAATGCGATCCGATTCGAACAGACGTTCAATCACGGCCAGTGTTCGTTCCGGCACACTGAAGCGGCGAGGACACTCGGACCGCGCTAAAGCTTCGATACTCGCCGTAAGTCCGCCAGCGCGGCTGATCCATTCCCGACGTTCATCGATCACCATCGTGTCAAATACCAAGTCGCCCAGTCTCTGTAAGCGTCGCGTCATCAGCATTGAGATCATGCCGATGGTATAGAAGAACGGCAGCATATCGGCCGCTCGCAGAAAATTTCGCCCGACGGCACTGATCGGATCAATCGGCGTTCCGTTGGTTCTGACTACGCGAAGATTGCAGGATCTTTTGCCGGGTGTTTGCCCATTCCAGTAGCCTTCAAACAGGGCAAAATAGAACCAGTCGAGCAGAAACGACATGATCAGGATGCCGCCCATCCCAAGCCCGGCACCGGCTTCACCAAACGGGATCAGGAACATCGCCAGAATACTGATGACAGCAATGATGCCAAACTGGATGAGTCTGTCGAGCACCCATGCCATCGCACGTGGCCCGGCTCCGGCGATTACAAATTGAAAGTCCGCACCTTCAGGCGTTTCGACGACAACTCGCGTGTCAACCTTCTGTTTTTTCGGTGGGCTCATGGAATGACAGATTTGCCAACGAGGTATGACAGGATTACGTCAACTTGCACCGCAGCCAGACGGGAGTCGTTTAAGACTGCCAAACATGACAGAAAGTCGCAGCTTTTGCAAGCAGTATCGCCAATTGCGACCGTACTAAGTGCAGTCGGCGATTTCGTTGTCTGTGCGCCCGCGTCCTCAAGTCATCAGCAATCTCGCCGTTTCCACCATGCGGCCACAATGCCGCCGACGATGTTCTGGATGACACCGCTGAATACCGCTGCCGCTGCTGCCAGGGGCATCGCGGCGAAATGCTGTTTTGCCATCGCGGCAGCAAGGCCGCCGTTCTGCATTCCAACTTCGATACTGATCGTGCGAGCAATCGATTCAGGATATTTCAACAACTTTGCCAGACCATAGCCGACGGCAAAGCCAAACACGTGTAGCATCAGACCCGCCATGGCCAAACGTCCAAAATTAGACGCGATATCATTGGCACTCGCAGCGACGATTCCGGCCGTCACGAAAGTAAATGCCAGCACTGCGATCGTCGGGCCGAAAATGCCAATCTGGTCGGCAGTGCGAGGAAGTCGCCAACGAATGACGACTCCCAAAACTACAGGAGCCACCGTCAATTGCAATGCGGAAAGACACATTCCCCAGACATCCACCGGTACGATTTTTCCGGCCAGCAAACTTGTCCAGAGCGGTGTGAACAGAAAGGCCATGACGGTGGAAGCCAGCGTCAGAACTACCGAAGCCGCGACGTTCGCCTTCGCAAGATAGCTGATCATATTGGACGCCATGCCTCCCGGACAACTGGCGACCAGAATGATGCCGACCGCCAATCCGGATTCCAGGTGCAGTATTGACGCGATCAGCCATCCACACAACGGCATGATTGTGTATTGCGCCGCAAAGCCAAGCACGATGCAGCCAGGCATTTTTGCGACCTGTCGAAAGTCATCCAGACTGAGCGTCAGTCCCATTCCCAGCATTGATGCAGCCAGGGACCAGAAGATCCACGGCTTGTCGAACCACAACATCGTTGATGGCCGCATAAAGGCGACCACGGCCAGACTGATCAGCCAGACAACGTACAAGTTATTGAACCATTGCAGGAATCGTTGCATAAAGGGATTGTCGAATTGAATGCCGCAGTGTCGCGTGATTACAGTCCGGGCCTGAGCCTGAGTTTCAGCGGTGATTGTGATTGTTACTCATCGAATAACAAAGCCGCTCGGCAAATGGCAGCTCAATTTCGCTGGATTTGTTCACAATTTTTTTTCATCCGGGAAGGCGAAACTGGGGTGCCCGATAAATAGAAATCTGGCTAGCACTTTTCAGCATCAATGATGATCGATAGGTTCTGTTGCCGCGGCTGGTGCCTTTGGCGGTTCGCCAAACAAAAGGCTGCCAAGTCGTTCCAGCACGAAGTAAAAGACCGGCGTCAGAAAGATACCGAAGACCGTCACGCCCAGCATCCCGGAAAACACGGCGATGCCCAGCGTTCTTCGCATTTCGGC
>JBDNFT010000330.1:0-2904 GCA_041689695.1 Planctomycetaceae bacterium
ATTCCATGTTTCCGGATGCCGAAGCTGCTCGGCAGGCGTCAGTTGTCTTGAACCTGCATCCGCTTACGTGGCCACGGCATCAATTCTTTTGCTGCGATCCAGCCGACACAGAATGGTTCGACGGCGCTGCTCGATTGGGAATGAAGCTTTCGTCGTCAGGTATTCTGCACGAACGAGATCTCGACACATCAGGTGGAGGCCACACGTGGGACTACTTCAATCGCATGGCAGAAAAATCGCTGAAGCACATCGTTGAGAATCTCAGAAAAGTCGAATGACGCTGCAACTTACCAAACGAACGTTGAACATCGTGGGGCAGAACATCACGTTCGAATTGCCAGCCAGTCAGGATCAATTGCTCGCAGTCGCCATTGAGAGTGAAACTTCGGGAGCGTCGGACTCTGATCCGTACTGGGGAGCGCTTTGGGAAACGTCGCCAAAAATGGCTGCGATGATTCTGCAGCATCAGTGGCCAAAGCGTTTGAAAATGCTGGAACTTGGTTGCGGAATCGGTGTCACAGGGATTGCTGCGTTATTTGCGGGACATGAAGTAACATTTTCAGATCACGCAAGAGCCGCCGTCAGGCTTGCCGTGTACAACGCAGGTCTGAACGGATTTCAAGATGCGACTGGCGAAGTATTCGACTGGCAGCAGCCATCAAAGTCATTTCAATATGATTTCGTCTTCGGAAGTGATGTCCTGTACGATACCGCCCATCATCAATCGTTGCTGAACACTGTACAACAGATGCTGCAAGACGATGGTGTCGCATGGATCGGCGAAGCAGGCCGCGCGAATGCTGACCGATTTGTAGAGCTGGCCAACACGCAGGGCTGGAATGTGGAAACGATTGATGAGCATGGCCAGCGCACGAATGCTGCACAACACACGAAGTTTCGTCTCTACATCCTGAAGCCGCCGATTTGCAATGCATGCCCGACGGAATGCTGATAAGTAACACGACTATTGTCTAACACGACTACTGCCCGAAGCCAAGCTTGCTTAACCAGCGTCGTGAACTGGTTCCTCGATTCGCTGATTTTTTTGGAGTCGATACGTTCCCGTCATCGGTCAGGGTAAGTCCCAGTTGCCGTGCGTGATGCTCCAGTAACAGTCTCGATTCTTCCAGCTTACTTACCTGCCGCGACAGCCTTGCACGCTCCAGTGATAATTCAAGCTCACCAATGCGAGCCAGTTCATCCAGTTGCTGTAATGTCTGCATGACATGAACCGCAAGATCCTCAGGCAGTAATTCGCCCATTGCCGTCAGTTTTTCAGCCGGCAGATGCCCGCTGGACTGTTGGTGTGATTGTCGGAGCCGACTGATGAGAGCAGAAATGAATTCTTCCCGTTCCAGAAAAACTTCCCGCAGTTCCACGTCGGTCAATTCATCCGGATCGACAAACTCTGGCACTTCCAGAAGTGTGGCGGCTTCTCTGGAATTGGATTTATGCAGGGCTGCGACGTTCGCCAGATCCTTGGATTCCCTGATATCCGTTTCACCTTGTGATTCGCGTGCATCGCCGTGCAACAACAGATCGTTGCGTATTTCTTCCCATGAGCGACCGCTGCTCAATTTTGCCGCTGCTGACACCGAAGGCTGAACACCTGACGGAGGCTTTGAATCTTTTGCCGTGGTCAGGTCGGCTGAGCTATTCGCGTGGCCGATGCGTTGCAGAATTCGTTCTTCGAAATCAAACAGTTTTTGTTCAATGCTTTCGCCAACATTGTCACGCACCGCAGACGATCGCGAAATAACTTCAAACAGTGCCTTCAGGACAGCACTTTGACCGGCGGCAGCAGCTTCCTGTGACGCTTTCAGTTCCTGAATCGACGCACGCGATTCCTCACGCATCAATTTCAGTATCGACAGCAGATTCACAGAGTCAGTAGTATCCGGTGTGATGCCTGCGACCGGTGGTGACGGCATCGAACTACGATTCAAAGTGTTTGCGTCATGCAGAGTGCAATCGGCCTCGGCTGGACGTGATTCAACATCTGTTTCGGTTGCGCACTCGCATTGCTCTGCATGAAAAGGCATGTCGTTAAGATTGTTGGATTCAAAATCTCGATCTTCTTCAGGCTCCGAATTGTCTGCTTCGTCAGTCTCTGATTTTTGCCGGATGACCGACTGCAGCGCGCCGCAGGATTTCAGTAGCGATTCCAACGAAGGTGCTGCGGGAGAATTTGAGTTTGCCGGTGCGATCGTCGTCATCCCAATGTTGGAATTCGGTGTATCGGCAGGGTGAAGTGTTGATAATGATTGACGAGACATTGATGACGCTTCCTGGTGCAGAATAGCACTGACCGACTCATCGGAACTGCTGAATCACGAAGTGATCCACGCTGGTTCCAATGACGCGTTTAACGGAAGCCTAGCTCAGAAACGACAGCGCAGACGGAGTTCACCGGCAACCTATGCCCGGCTTAATAGCGGGTTCTTCTGGCTGTGCCGGAAAAGCGGTTTGTAGGAATACAAGCTCGCTGCTACATTCGATTCCAAATTGCCTTCTGTTTCCGATCGTATTTTGTTCTCTGGCTGCTGTATCAATTCAATCGAGAGAATATTCATGGCTCGCATTGTCCTCAAATCGGCTGTTTTTGAAGACGGCGATATCGAACTCTCAGAATCCGATTTGCCCATCACGCTTGGCCGAAGTCATCGGGCTGACATCACTATCAACGATGCACTGCTCAGCCGCATTCATGCAGAAATCGTCCGCAGTGAAAACGGTGGATTTCAAATCGTGGACAATCAATCCACAAATCTGACTATTGTCAACAATCACGATATCGCTTGTTCCGAACTCAAAACCGGCGATTGCATCCTGCTGGGTGAAACAGAAATTCACGTCGAAATTCACATGACAGACGAAGATGTTCACGAAAAGACGACTCGTTAA
>JBDNFT010000331.1:0-2019 GCA_041689695.1 Planctomycetaceae bacterium
TCCCTCGCTGACGCGTCGGGTTGTGATAGTCGACAACCTGCAGTCGCGGTGCCTTTCCTTTGAACTCCGCTAAAAACAACTGACGTCAGCAACCTGATCGATTGAAACGGGTCCGTGCGTAACCATCGCCCCGGTTTCATCAGTGCCAACCAACACCAGCATTCCGCGAATGCTCTGCCGGGCATCCGGGTAACCGAAAATTCTTGAGCCGTCCTGAAGGATAACATCAACACAATGTGTTTCATGCACACCCGGAAGATCCGGGTGTACGATCGCAGGAAAACGTTCCCAGGCCCATGTCCAAAGAGTCGCATTGGCGTCGGCTCGGCCTGCGATATCAAACCATTCCAGATCCGCTTTCCGCAACTCCTTTAGCGGCGCCTGCTGACACCAGACGCGCAGCACGTTTTCAATCCACTCCCGTCGCTGGGCCGCGAGTTGCTCAAACGTTGTCGGAAGATTGTTGGTGTTGTGATCAGGTTCGGCAGTTGATGTCATTGAGATACTTGCGGCGACGAAGAGAGAAATCGGAAAAGCCAGCGTGCGAGTCGAACATTTTCCGTGTGGGATGTCGTCAAAGACGCTTAAATTCCCACTCGGAACCTGTTGCTGGTCTCGCAAGCCTGCTGCACTATTCTACTGAATCTTTGATTCATCCTTGCGCTGCGACCGTGGCTTCTTCCAACAAATTCGCATTTACATTTGAAAGCCAGAACGTGATGACTGAAACATACGAGTCGATCGATGGAATCCGTGTTCCTCAATTTCTCTACGGCACGGCATGGAAAGAAGATCGTACGGCTGATCTGACCAAAATGGCCATCCGAAATGGGTTTCGCGGCATTGATACCGCCAATCAGCGAAGGCATTACCACGAAGCGGCGGTTGGTGAAGGCATCGCGGCGGCGATCAACGCCGGCATCGTCCAGCGCGAGGACCTTTTTCTGCAGACGAAGTTCACCTTCAAAAACGGACAGGATCATCGGCTCCCTTACGATCCCGCCGCACCGATCGACCAGCAGGTGGAGCAGTCCTTCACGAGTTCGTTGAGCCACCTCAACACAACCTACCTTGATTCGTACGTTCTGCACGGGCCATCAGTTCGAACGGGACTGGCTGAGGCCGACATGCAGGCATGGCTGGCCATGGAATCACTTCACTCGCGCGGACTGGTGCGGCTGCTGGGAGTCAGTAATGTTTCTCTGGCTCAACTGGAACTGCTTTGCAGTCGAGCCAGCGTACCGCCGCGATTTGTACAAAATCGATGTTATGCATCCACGGGCTGGGACCGTGACGTCCGCGAATTTTGTACCGAGCATGGAATCACGTATCAGGGGTTCTCACTGCTCACCGCGAATCAATCGGTGGTCACCTCAACCGTCATTGCCGCCATTGCCCGCCGCTACGACCGAACACCGGCGCAGATCATTTTCCGTTTCGCCATCGACGTCGGAATGCTGCCGCTTACGGGGACAACGAACGCGAGCCACATGCAGGCCGACATCGCGGTTGTAGATTTTGCACTGACATCGCAGGAAGTGGAAACGATTGAACTCACAGCCATGAAATAAGGACTCGTTCGGAAATAAGTTGCTGCGTTTAAGTCGGACAGGCTTCCAGCCTGTCAACAGAAGTATTTTTAACAGGAGTGCGCAGAGGCAGCAGAGGAGTCACAACAAGCCACTGCGATTCTCTGCTGCCTCTGCGCCCTCCTGTTCAATCCTGCGATTCAACTGGGCGATCCCGTGGTCCACGTGGATCTTTGTGATCGCCCTGTTCACTGGAGCATCAGCAGTCCACGGTCAAGTCATCAGCCGCGACAATTCAGCGGCTAATTCCCTTCGACCATGCTGAAGGATGCAGACCTGAGGACAGATCTGCTTACGAAGTTCGACCTCTCCCAGGTCGAATTCCTTCAGTGTTGCAAAATATTTGGTAGATTTCCTTCTGACGCTCGCGTTAGTTGTTTTGATTGATGGATTCGCATCGGAATGGTTTGCCGTGTCGAAAGTCTTGCAA
>JBDNFT010000332.1:0-2566 GCA_041689695.1 Planctomycetaceae bacterium
AGGTTGTACCGGTGGGCTGACGCCGCACCGCTCGCCGGATCTTTGGTCGCATGATCGAGCAGCACGGGGCAGATGATGCAGTCTTACGCTGTTATCGCAGCCGAGTTTTTGCGGCGACTTGTTTCTGGTCGGCAATGTCCATGCGTGTGATTTTCCAGTTGCCGTCGCGAGGTTCGATGGTGAACACAGCGTCGAAGCGGTTTTGGCGTTCGTGAACGTGGCCCCAGTGTTCGACGGTGCCTGCCACCGTCCATGTCGAACGATATTCGAAGCCTGGCCATGGAACGGTCGTTGCTGAACGTGTCGATTCTTCTCCGTTGTCGTACTTGATCGACTGAATTCTGGCGATCGCGCCGCTTTGTTCTTTCATCTCCAGACTCTGATGAAGCTGCAAGTACAGTTTCTCCAGAAGTGTGCCGTCCACGCTGGTTGCCAGGACATCGTAGACACGGTCTTCGCTGCCGAAATCCAATGATCGGTAAATCCCCTGATGAAGTTTTTGAAAGATCTCCGTGGCACGCTGGTCGCTGAGTTCTACAGGTTGTCGCCACGGTTGATCCATGGTGATCCCCAACGTTCGCCACGATGCAATTGCCAGAATCACTGCGGCACCGCTGACCAGCATGCGCAATGGTGGCTTCGAGATTCGTAAGCCAAGGAACGCAACAACAAGGCAGATCAGGCTCGCTATCGGAATCGTCAGTGTCGGGCGAGGCACGATCTCGGCGGGCACGGCGGCGATCGGTTTCGGCAATGCGTCTGGATCACACTTCCATGTCAGAATATTGTCGCTGGCTTTGTTGAATCTGGAGAACTCAAAACGATCAATGCGATCCGGGTATGAGATCACGACCGATTGAATCTTGTTCATTGAGGAATAGTATTTCTCCCACGACAACGTTGCGTCGCGGACGGCGTCATCAGGAGTTACATAACGCAGAATAATGCCGACTCGACCACTGGCCAGGCTGACTTTCTGTTCCGCCGCCTGCGTTGCGAAATCTCGCAGATCAAGACCATAAAAATCGATCCGCGAAAAATCCGGCATCACGCGTGAACCGTTAATTGTGACAGGATTCTCCGCCCGTAACCAATCGCGAATCAGGACACGAATGGCTTCCTGTTCATCGATTTCGATAAACGCCACATCGCGACTTTTCACTGGCAGAATTGTCTTTAACGTGGCGAGCGGAATCAGGATCTCGTGCCGAATTTCGTTTGGTTCGATGTAGATAAATGAATACACGCTGCTGTAACTCGTGATCCCCAGAGTGGCTTCACGTTGTTTGGCAAACCATGTTTCCCATTCAGCGTCTGTGGCGTCTTCTGTGATCGCCTGAGACCAGTCAAAGCGTACGGTTGTGGTCGCTCCTGGAAGCAGAGATTCCGTGTAGTTCATGGCTGTACCGGCTTGATGGACCGTGAGTTTCATTTCGCTGGGAATGATGAAGTTTTCGTCACTCATATCCTGCTGAATCGTCAGGAATTCTGGAGGTTCAGTGAACGGAAATTCCAATTCATACGTCGCGGTATGTAACATCATGTCGGTGCTAAGAATTCCGTCAGCGGGAATCTCAAACGGCTTCACATCGGTCACTTCGCCTTTAATAGGTTCACCTTTGGCGTCGCGCAGAGTGATGTGTTCCAGCAGAAACGTCCGATGATCCTCAAGTCCGCGTTTCAAATCTTCAGGCGAGACGCGATCCTGATCGTTGGGCTGCAAACCCTGAAACAGAATCAGATCTTCGGCGAACATCTGAATTCGCAAAATCGCTTTGGTACGAGTGACAAAAACGCTGGCTTCAGTGACCGAGATGGGATGCTCAGCGGTGCTTGCAGAAACGGCAGTGCTTGCGAAATTTGTCGCGGCTTCACAGATGTCGTGAGTCAGACTGACAAATAGCAGGATCGATGAGGCAACTATTAGAACTCGAGCAACCACGCGATCATCCCGATCTTAAAGACATTTAATGAGTGCGATCTTCAGTATGGCTGTGCGCAAACACTGCCTTCACTACAATAACCAGTTCGAATGTATTTTACATATCACCTGTCTTTTAAAATTGTCCGTAACCTTGAGTTCTACCAATGCTGTCTGTCAATGACGCCCTTGCCATGGTTCTCGCACAAGCGACACTCGTGGCTTCAGAAAATGTGTCTCTACAGAATGCGCTGCGGCGAGTCCTGGCAATCGACTTGCAGACACCACATGATTCGCCGCCGTTTCATAAATCGCTCATGGATGGCTTTGCTGTCACCACGCTTTCGAATTCTGATCCAGCGTTGCACAGCGATCCGGAATTCATCAGCTTGAACGTTGTCGAAACTGTAACCGCTGGCATGATACCGTCGAGACCTGTGACGGCGGCCACTGCAGTACGAATCATGACAGGCGCTGCACTGCCAGCTGGCTGTGACTGCGTCGTGCCAATTGAAAGTACTCAATTCGACGAAGCAACTCCCCATATCGTATCAATTCCCCGCGTTGCATTTTTTGCAGGATCCTGCCTGATGCCTCAAGGAGGCGCGGCGAAAAAGGGGACGCGACTGATGACTGCGGGTACTC
>JBDNFT010000333.1:0-5803 GCA_041689695.1 Planctomycetaceae bacterium
GATCGTGTGGTATGCTATTCGTTCAATCGGCAGTGTTTGATGGGCGATGTTTGCTGGTTGCTGACCTGAGGACAGGTCAGCCTACGTCGCACGACCTGTCCTCAGGTCGTGTACCTTTCAATTTGGCCAGAATGATCGACACGGGTGATTCACCGATTCGCCAAAAGACGGCTTTGCGATCGTGTGGTATGCTATTCGTTCAATCGGCAATTTTTGATCGGCGATGTGGGGCTGGTTGCTGACCTGAGGACAGGTCAGCCTACATCAATTCACACCAAGTTCCCCAAAGACCATTGTCGCATGAAACACGTCCAACTGGATTCGGTCAACTTTGACAATCAATTCGTCCGCAATCTGCCAGCGGATTCCAATGCCGTCAACTCCCGTCGGCAGGTGCGAAATGCCTGCTACTCGCGTGTTCTGCCGACGAAAGTTGCAGACCCGAAGTTGATAGCCTGGTCAAAGGAAGTTGCCGATCTGCTCGATATCGATGGCGATCCGTTCGCAACAAGAGATGTGGCAGATGTATTCGGTGGCAATCGAGTCCTGTCCGGAATGGATCCGTTTGCGATGTGCTACGGCGGGCACCAGTTCGGAAACTGGGCCGGTCAACTTGGCGACGGGCGTGCCATCAATCTTGGCGCGGTTGTTAACAGTCGCAATCAACGCTGGGCATTGCAATTGAAGGGAGCCGGCCCGACACCGTATTCTCGCACGGCCGACGGGCTGGCAGTCCTGCGATCATCGGTACGCGAATTCCTATGCAGCGAAGCCATGTTTCATCTGGGCGTGCCGACCACGCGGGCACTAAGTTTGGTGCTGTCCGGAGAAAAAGTCGTCCGCGACATGTTTTACGACGGCAACCCGCAACACGAATCTGGAGCGATCGTCTGCCGCGTCGCGCCGTCGTTTACGAGGTTCGGCAACTTTCAGATCTTCGCCGCACGAAATGAATTGGACGTCCTGCGACAACTGGTTGATCACACGATTCGTTACGACTTCCCGCATCTCGGCGAACCGTCGCAAGAGACCTACGCCGCATGGTTCGCTGAAATTTGCCGCACAACGGCCGACATGATCGTCCACTGGATGCGTGTGGGATTCGTTCACGGAGTGATGAACACAGACAACATGTCCATCCTTGGACTGACGATCGATTATGGCCCATACGGCTGGCTGGAGAACTACGATCCCAACTGGACTCCCAATACAACCGACGCATCGGGCCGACGCTATCGATTTGGCCAACAACCGCAAATCGCTCTCTGGAATTTGACACAGCTTGGAAATTCGCTGGTCTCTCTATTCGACACGATTGCTCCGCTGCAGGCGGGCATCGATCTGTATTCATCGCATTTCAATACCGAATGTCGAGCGATGATGTTGGCGAAACTGGGGTTAAGCGTGATCGACGAACATACCGAAACAGACACTTCGCTGACGAATGATATTCTCGATGTGATGTATCCAACCGAAACCGATATGACAATTTTTTATCGCCGTCTGGCTGCGATGCGACTCGACGGCACGCCGGACGAACTTGAAGTCTCAATTTTGGATTTGATGATCGATGCGTATTACCGTCCTGAGCAACTGACTACGGAATACCGCGCGACAGCATTGAACTGGCTGCAGCGATACCGCAATCGCGTGGGTGTGGAAGGTCTTTCTGACGCCGATCGTCAGCAAAGAATGAACACCGTCAATCCGAAGTATGTGCTTCGAAATTACATGGCTCAACTGGCGATCGACAAGGCCGATCAGGGTGACTACTCACTGATTTCTGGGCTGCTCGAAATCCTGCGGCATCCATACGACGAACAGCCCGAAAGTGAAGAATTTGCAGCGAAACGACCGGACTGGGCACGCCAACGCGCTGGCTGTTCCATGCTGTCCTGCAGTTCGTAGTTTGAAATTTGGCGACTGCTTGCTGCATTCGTTTTTTGAACTGAGCGGCGTACCAACTTCTCACCAGCTTCGCGTCATTCATGCTGCACAGGATGCCATGAATTCTTGACAGTGTCGTCGGTCTGTCGCATTGAAATGTGCCATCACATCACTGCGCGAAAAAGAGCGCGGACGCGAAGCATCACACTTCAAAAACTGTCGTGCAGGTCGCTCACGTTTGAGTCTACCCAAAGTTTGCGCTTGACGTCTTCTGTGATGCTGACCTATAACCCGCAACAGATTGTTACAGGCAGGTCTTTTTTGCCCCGCCGCAATCTGTTTCCGCGGTTGTTCGTGATTGGTACCGACGAACATCCTGCAACTTAAACTCGGTACTAAAAATTCCCATGGAGGAAAATTGGAATGGCCGCAAAGAGCACCCCAGCAAAGTCTACTAAGGCAAAGACCGTAACTGCTAAGCCTGTTGCCGCAGCGAAGTCTACCAAGGCAAAGCCAGCAGCAGCCAAGCCAGCAGCAGCAGCAAAGTCTACCAAGGCAACAGCCGGTGCCGCCAAATCCACCAAGGCAAAGACTGGAACTGCTAAGCCTGCACAGACTGTAGCAAAGAAACCAGCTGCCAAGGCTAAGAAGTAGTCACTAGACTGCTTTGGCGACGAAGACACTAACGGCCGGGATTTCCAATGGAATTCTCGTCCGTTTTTTTACGCGCCAAGCGGAATTGAATTTCCAAATCGTAGGGTGTGTGAAACGCAGCGAAACACACCAAAACGGATAGCTTTGTTATGCCAACGCGGGATTGAATCATTAAGGGCCAGAACTGGTGCGTTACGCGTTGCTTCACACACCCTACGCCGCTCGCCAGTGGCGAATCGTCAACATCACTGCACAACCAATTGTTGCTGCCAGACAGAGAATCAATCCGAATCCTTTCAGATCGCCGCTTGTCACTAACCAGGCAACAAGTCCCGCGATCGCAAGGATCAGGAACAGACGCTGACAGAAGATAAAGACCTGTCCTTTGCTGCCAGGTCCTGCCAGCATCACGATAGCTATGCCGCACAGGATCAGCCAGATGGCGCCCGTGCCTTTGGTCACGGAGTCCGATGATCGAACGTCCAGAGTTAACGCCGGATTGCCACCGACTCGCAGGAAGTCGATTTGCTGGCCATCGGTAGGGATGTCGAATTTCAGTGAGAGCAGTCCTGTTGGTGTTGCTGAGCGGCCTGCGATGGTCCCAGTCTGTCGGACGTCAAGGCTGAGCGTTTCGCCCCATTGCTGCGGCATGGCTTGCTGCTGAAGTTGCACTGCGTCCTTTGGCTGATTAGCAGGTTCGCTCGCCTGAGGCTGTTCCGCGCGTCGCTTCATCAGTTGCGATCTGTTCTGAAGACCTAACGAATCAACAGCGTCTTTGGACTCCGCCAATTCCCGGCCGTCCTGCACTTTCTTAGATGCACTGCCTGGGAGTTGCGGCGCTTTGTCTGCTGGCTTTTTAGCGTCAGACTTCTCATCTGCAGCTTTGTCACGTTCGGATTTTTTAGCGGCAGATTCTTTACCAGATTGATCCATCCATTTTGTTGCCTCTTGTTCTTCGAACTCCTGAATAGTGAGTCCAAAGCGGAAATCCGCGTCTCCGTTGCCTGCGGACTGCTGCCCACTTTGCTTGTTATCCTTTTCGCCAGGCTGGCTTTCACCAAACTGAACGCGACCGTTCGCACGGTTCCTGTCGATAAACGCATTGTTGTTAAAGAAATTCAGGCCGTTCTGGCCCTGTTCCTGTTCAAACAAGTAGCCGTTCCCGATGTTCGCGGCATCAGTCTGCGGTTGGGCGCGCTGATCATACAGCATAACACCATCTGTGTTGTTGATTCCAGGATAGCCACTGGCTCCTCCGCTGCTCATGCCGCTGCTGAGCCCGTTGCTCACAATGTCGCTCAGCTTTTTCAGCACGTCGCCACGCTGTTGTTCAACGTCCGAATCGTTTCCGGAATACCGACGCAGTAACTCCGTCTTGTTCTGAACTTCTGAGATTGCTTTGCGGCGAGCGAAACCGGACTTCGCGGATCTGACGTTGTTCAACAGGGTCGATGCCTGTTCCACTTCGGACATCAATGACAAATCCTGCAAGGCGGTCGCAGCAGCTCGCACCACATTTGTCGCATTCGGATCTTCCACCAGAGTCGCACGCCATGAATCGGGAACGTAGACGCTCCAGCGATTGCGGGACACCTGAATACCGAACTCCGGATCATCGCGAAATTCCGGAAACATTGGCACCGGAATCTGCAGGCGGCTGCTCTTGAATTCTCTGCGAATCAACGCCGCCGAATCATCAAACCGTCCCGCCAAAGCGAACTCCACCTCAAACCCGGACGCCAATGCCCCGGACTGCGGAATCGGAATCAAATGCCGCGCGTCATCGCCTTCGCCGTGAATCACCACGCGACTCGGCCGCCCCTGCACAAGGCAATACATCAGACGACTGCCTTGAGGCAAAACGACCGGCAAAAACTGACGTGATTCGTTTGTGACCTGCAACAGGTGGCGGCTTCTCCAACTGCCGTCGTCGGAAATCACGGTCGTATGAGTTGCCAGATTCACAACTGCTGGAGCGACCTGGAATTGTTCCGGATACACAAGATTCCAGAAAGCCGCATCAGGCCGCAGCTTTTTCACGGCGACCGCCTGCTGCAATAGCTGCGGCGGGATTTGAGTTGTAATTTGTTCCGGGCTGACTTTGTCTTCTGGCTGTTCAGATGTGGGCTGAAGCAAGCCGTTTGATTGATTCACCAATACCCAGAAGTGCTGTTGCCCGGACAGTGTCGATGGTGCATTCTGCGGAACAACGATATTCGGCACATCCGCGCGAATGATTTTGTCGGCAGGCAAAGGCAAACTGGCTGTCCCCAGGACGAACAACCGATCGGTCACAGGCTGTTGAAGCTGCATTGTCACTCGAGTCCGCCCGTCGCCCAGGTCGTCTTTGGTGACACGGCGCTGACCAGGAACATCGAACGACATGATTGACGCCACGCTGGTTGGCAGTTCTACTGCGAAGTGATCGGCCGCAGCGCGATTGATCTGCCAGTTCAAAGCCAGTGTCAGTTCAAGTGCTGTTTCCATAACGTTGGTTACGGTGACTGATTCGGCGATCAGCGTCGAAACCGCCTGACGCAGTTTCACCGTCACCGATCCCGGACGAACAGCGTTGCTCTGAAAAGCCAGCGATGGTGCAGCCGCACAGATTTCCTGGAAGCCTTGATTCACGGTGGCGGTCGATTTCACGGTCCAGTCGCTGCCGTTTTCCAGCCCCGCGCTTTCCGATGCCGCGTCCAGCCAGACGGCAAGTTCCGATGATGCCTTCGTGGCATTCATCACCACCGGCGGTTGCAGCTTCAGCAAACTGCGATCGGCATCCCGATTCATCTGGCCTTGAATTGCGATCTGCAACGCCCCCGTGTGAGCGTCCTGAAGCTGAATGCTCAGGATGCGACTGTCTGCGTTGGCGTTGTCGCCGTCGGTAGCATCGGTGAAATACCAGTCCTTCAAACCTGTCGAAGTGACGTCCAGTGCCAGATAGCTTTTTGGCACGGTGATATCAATTCGCGAACGAGGTGCCCCGGAGATTCGCAGAGTCATGCGACTGCTCCACAATTGACGCTGCTCTTCCAGACGCACGGCGTGCATTGCTTCGACCGTAAGTTCGTCGGCCGTCGGTGTGACTTTCACTGTGACCGACGCCGGATGACGCGTGTAACGCCATCCGAGCATCGGACGACCTGGAAGTTCGTCGCCATCCGGAGCTGCCGATTCGCTGGCATTGATCTGAGTGACCGCAGACAGCGAATCGGATCGTACCTGAAACTGCGGGCCAGTTTTCAGAATCACTGTTCCCGTA
>JBDNFT010000334.1:0-2325 GCA_041689695.1 Planctomycetaceae bacterium
CCGCTGTCCGGCAATTGATTGAAGAACACACATCCAGCCGCTTTGATCACGCCTATCGCTTGTGGAACCTGCTGTGTCTGGAACTTTGGCAACGCATGTATCTCGACGAGACACCGCCGATCGCTGCACCGACGGTGTTGGGGTAGAAAATGTAATCTGACCTGTCCCAGGTCGGAAACCATTCACCGTACCACACCAATATTTCTCCCGGTGATCTTCTTCTATCCACAGCTTCGCCATCGCCGCGAGTTTCTTCCAATCGACCAATTTCTGACTCACCATGCTGAAGGTTGCAGACCTGAGGACAGGTCTGCCTACGTAATCCGACCTGTCCCAGGTTGGAAACCACTCACCTCGCCACACCCAAACATCACGCCCATTCTTCTACTCGCCCTCAGCGTCGCTCGTGCTCAGCGTTCATTTCTGTCGAGCCGTGTTCGGCACACCATCCCGCCAGCCATTTTTGCGGAACACCAATGTGCTGAACAACCACGCGACCAAGGAAGGCCATCGCTGGCTCAAAACGGAAACCCGCCTTCGAGGCCACAAACGTCACCGTCACGCTTGCTTTAACGGCAACGCCACACGGATTTCCTGTATCGGAATCCAGTCCCGAAGGTACGTCGATCGACAGAACGTTCGCGGCACTTCCATTGATCGTCTCAACAATTTCGCGAAAGGGACTTCGTAAAGTGCCGTAAATTCCGGTCCCCAACAGAGCATCAATAATCCAATCACCACAGGCAAGGTTTCCAATCGCGATCTGCAAGGTGTCGGCATCTGCTTCATGTACAAGTATTCCACAGCGATGCAAAAAACCAAGATTGGATTCTGCATCGGCCGTCAGCGATTTCCCGGCTCGCACCAGATGAATCTCGCTTTCGATCCCGTTCGCAGCCAGAAGTCTGGCCACCGCCAATCCATCGCCGCCATTGTTACCGGGGCCACAGGCAATCAAAATCCTGCCGCTTGGATTCTGCGACTGCAGGACTTCGCAAACGCCACGAGCGGCATTTTCCATCAGCAGCAGGCCGGGCATTCCCAGTTCCTGCACCGCAGCGGCGTCAATTTGTCGAATCAGACGGCTTTCCAGATATTGCACGAGGAATTCCCTAAAAATAACTCCGACAATTCACGGAACCACGATGCCCCGGTGTGTTTGAGTGTTTTAGTGCATCCGCATAGACTCTGCACCTGTTCGAATTTTCTGCACGGATTTGTTTACGGGTAATCCTGAGTGATTGACAGTTACAACGATCGCTGGGCACTGATCACAGGAGCTTCCTCCGGGATCGGTGCGGAGTTTGCCAGGCAGCTTGCCGGCCGAGGAATGCACTTGATTCTTGCCGCTCGGCGAAAAGACATGATGACGGAACTGGCGACCGATCTGAATACGCGACACGGCACGCGTTGCCATATCGTGGCCATCGATCTGGCCGATCCGGAAGCCAGTCGCCGTCTGTTCGAAGAACTTCGTCGGCTGCAGGTCGATGTGGAGCTGCTGGTCAACAACGCGGGCATCGGTCTGATCGGACAAATTCAATCGACTTCTCCCGAAGACGTCCGCCGATTGCTGAATGTGAACCTGATGACTTTGGCCGATCTCACGTATCGGGTCCTGCCGGGCATGATGAGTCGCGGCCATGGAGCGATTATCAACATGTCCTCGCAGGCGGCCTTTCAACCTGTCGCCTTCATGGCGGCCTATGCAGCCAGCAAGTCATTCATTCTGCATTTCAGCGAAGCATTGTGGGCAGAAGTTCGCAGTCGCGGTGTCACGGTGACCGCCGTCTGTCCCGGCGTCACACGGACAGATTTCTTTGACAAAGCTGGAGCCCACGGCTGGCTCGAAAAACATACGTCCGTCACACCGGCAAAGGTCGTCCGATCCGCGCTGCGAGCGATGGAAAAACGACGCCAATACACCGTGACCGGCTGGAAGAATTATCTGCTGACGTTGCTGGTTCGGTTTATGACTCGACGCACGGCTGTGAACGAATCGAAACGTTACTTCCGACCCAAAAAAATTCTTGCCGAAAATGAAGCTGCCCGGAAGTCGAATGATATTTCAAGGGATGCAGAATAATCTGATCACCAAATGTTTCAGTTCTTCATGAACCCGTGGCTGTTGATCAGCCTGGCAGGAATCGGTCTGCCAATTGTCGCCCACCTGCTCAGCCGCCGCCGCTACGACGTCGTCGAATGGGCGGCGATGCAGTTTCTGAATCCGTCAAAGAAGACGCGACGCCGCGTCAAATTGGAAGAACCGCTGTTATTGCTGCTCCGTATCGGACTGATTTCACTCATCGCACTTTCCGTCACGCG
>JBDNFT010000335.1:0-2576 GCA_041689695.1 Planctomycetaceae bacterium
GAGTGTGATACTGCGCGAAGCATTCTCGCGTGAGCCAGGATCGCAGATTCGCAGGTGAATCCGCCTTCAGAAGCCCGTTATTTGCGGCTTGATCTATTCGTGCGAGCAATTCGCTGGTCATGATTGAAGCATCCCGGCTTTGATTTGAGCAGTCTGTAGCAATTTCGATCGCGTGAATGCTCGCACGGGAGAGTCATTCCAACCAGTCTGTCGGCACAAAAACCGCAAATCCCGGAACAGATTTCCGGCGAACAGAAGTCGTGAAAAAGGTGTTCAGAGAGTAATCAATCATTTGACTTCGCAGACCAGATGCAGCAACATAGTGTTGCAGAATCGGAGCCATCGGAGAAAGTGGTGCCGGTTTTGCTGCGATCAGCCGGGATGCATTGGCGCGGCCAGCTCCGCGAAAACAGCATTCGGAAACTCCCGAACCGGTTTGTGCAGGGCCACGGAAAGCCACACATCCGGCTGAACGATTCCCATCTGAAATAGCTCGCCCCGCGAGTCACATCTTCTCATCGATTCCCCCCGTTGTCTTCTTCTGAAAAAGATATCGATCAGAAACTGCGCATCCCCGTCGTCGGCATTGTCGGTGGCGTCGGTGCCGGTAAAAGCACTGTTGTGAGGAATGTTACGGATCTTCAACTGTTCGTGGTTGATGCCGATCGTATTGGCCATGACTTACTTCAAACAAATCTAATTCGCAATCGTCTGCGTGAAGCATTCGGTGACGAAATTTTTAATGAAGCAGGACAGGTGGAAAGAAAACAGTTAGCGGAAAAAGTTTTTGGCGACTCCGACGAACAAACTCAAAACCGCCATCGGCTAAATGAAATCTTTCATCCGGCGATTCGAACTGAAATCCAACATTTAATCAGTCAGGCACGGCAGGACGCGGATGCTATTATTTTGGATGCTGCTCTGCTGCTGGAAGCTGGCTGGGCGGACGAATGTGACGCTGTCGTCTTTATTGATACACCGCTGAAGAAAAGGCAACAACGGGTTGCTGATAATCGAGGGTGGTCGGCCGAAGAACTACAACGTCGCGAGGCATCGCAGTGGAGTCTGTTAAACAAACGTAAAGCGGCTGAGTTCATCGTTGATAACTCCGGCTCGCCGGAAACGGCGAGTCAGCAGATGACTCAGATTATTGAACAAGTCAGCCGAACGCGCTAGCAGGCTGTCGATTTAATCCCAACCCGAAGCGTCAGCGAGGGATGTTTGTCGAAAAACGCTGGTAATTTTATCCCTCACTGACGTGTCGGGTTGTGAAAACTGATTAAATTGACAACCCGCGAGCGTCGGGGGGCGCAGAAACCAGAGCCTAGCCCAATGACCAAAGCCCGAGGCCAGCGCCTACGGCTCTCAAAACCTGTCTCAATTCTCTCTTTTATCCCATCCCCATCTTTCCTGTCCCGGAGGCCCGACGCGGCCATGACTACACGAAGCACACGCCCTGACGATCCTCGCCCTGGTGGATCCCCACGTCTCGTCCGCCGTTCTGAAACTCGCCAGGAACCAGGCGATTTAGATAAGCCGGTCGGCGAAACATTCGCACCGCCAGAAGTGACTGAGATCAACATCGCTGAACTCCAGCGGATGTCGATGAAAGAACTCATCGCAATCGCGGAGCAGGAACAGCTCACCGAATACCACGGGATGAAAAAGCAGGATCTGATCTTTAAGATCCTGAAAGAACGAACGCGTATTAACGGCTTGATGTTCGGCGAAGGCACGCTGGAAATACTGCCGGATGGATTTGGCTTTCTCCGCAGCCCGGACTACCACTATCTACCGTGTCCGGATGACATCTACGTCAGCCCGAGTCAGATACGCCGCTTCGGACTTCGTACCGGCGCCACGGTGGCAGGACAGATTCGTCCGCCAAAAGAAAACGAACGGTATTTCGCGTTGCTGCGAGTCGAAGCGATCAATGGTGAAGATCCGAATGAACTTACCAACAAGGTCTTCTTCGACGATCTGACACCGCTGCATCCTGAGCGGCGCCTGCGACTGGCTGACAATGCCGAATTCCTCAGCACCCGCATCGTGGATTTGATTGCCCCGATCGGTATGGGCCAACGCGGTTTGATCGTATCACCACCACGTGCAGGCAAGACTGTTTTGCTTCAGCAGATGGCCAAGGCAACTCAGCAGAATCACCCGGATGCCTACGTCATTGTGCTGTTAATCGACGAGCGTCCTGAAGAAGTCACGGACATGGAACGCAAGCTGAAAGGCGTCAATTGCGAAGTCGTCAGCAGTACGTTCGACGAACCCACCTCGCGGCATATTCAAGTCGCCGAGATGGTCATCGAAAAAGCAAAGCGCATGGTTGAATATGGCCACGACGTCATCATTTTTCTGGACAGTATCACTCGTTTGGCACGAGCCTGGAATGCTGAGATTCCGAACTCCGGCAAGACGCTTTCTGGTGGTGTCGATGCGAATGCGTTACAGCATCCGAAACGATTCTTCGGAGCAGCCCGTTGTGTCGAAGAAGGCGGCAGTCTGACAATCATCGCCACGGCGCTTGTGGATACGGGAAGTCGCATGGACGAAGTGATTTTTGAAGA
>JBDNFT010000336.1:0-6585 GCA_041689695.1 Planctomycetaceae bacterium
CGCTGATGGCAACTACAGTGAGGCAGCAACCACAAATGGAAACGCTGTCGCCAATGGCAAGTTCGGACGCGGCGAAACAACCAGTATCCGGTGCGATCGAAAGGCGCAGCCCGACTTGAAGTGAGGCGATTTGCCTGACAGTTCCCTGTCCTTCCACGAGGCCCGTAAACATGATGAACCAGCTTAATTGCAACGAATTCGCACTGCAGCGAGTGCCGGAGATCACCAGGCGGCACCCATTGGGTCTGCCACCATCGATCGTTGCGTGCGAAGTTTATCAGAAACGCTCACAAATGCACGGACGTCCCAAAAGTTTCCCGCTGTTACGCCATTACGCATATGGCAAGACGGTTGTTGACTTTTCGAGCCGCCAAGCGTTAAGCGGATGTTGATCGAATCGTTTAACCCGACTCGAAGAGGGAGCCCTGCATGGCCAGCCCTGTGAAGGTGAGGAAACGTTGAAAAAAGCTGGGAATCGGCGTTTTCTCCGTACTGATCGTAGTCGTCGAGTGCGATTCGTTTGCAGAATCGCCATATTTTCGGCATATTCGATCGTTTAACCCGAGTCGAAGAGGAGGTGCTTGAGTGCCCTGCCTCCTCTTCGAGTCGGGTTAAACGGAAGCGATTTCGGCTGAGACAAAATAAACACCCGCTTGGCTACGGATCATCCCGTCGATTCGTGCGCACGGTATTCCGGCGGACTCCCAAGCGTCGAAATTGCTCCAAATCCAGTCATTCAGGGTTTTCTGTTCCCTGGATTGTGGTTATCCTTCCACGCTTCGATTTCGAGTGGCTCGCCCTGAAATCGAGAAATCACAGCATTTGAATCACAATAAACAATGAAGAGAGTGCTTGGTTCGTGTCGATGTGGAATCGACGAAACAGCACCTCATGCAAACAATCAGGAATAAAAGTCATGGCAAAGAACGGTCGCAAAGTTACCAAATCAAACCACGGTCAACGTCCCGCAAGCGCTAAGGCCCGCAAAGCAAAACGCAAACACATCAAGTTGTCGTAATTGCTTGCTGAATAACTCTAAAAGCAGATAGACGCAACTTTGTTGACTCATGCTTGATGCCTGTTGAAAGGCTTCAACGCTGAAAACAAAGTTGCGAAGTCGTTACTGGACGAACAACGTTGGCGAAATCCCCGCCAACCAATCGGGGCTGCAGTGGCAATCATTGCGAACGGTGGCCTGGTAAATTTTACCCCGCTCCAAATCTGTCGCGGTGACGAAGATCAGGTCTTCGTCTCGAAGTCGATTTGTTGACTCCTGCCCAGATTGCCACGGACTGCTCGATCAATTATTGTCGTACTGAAACTCGTCAAGAGTTTCGGCTGCCAACAGTTCCGAAAGTCTTGACGACTTTCGCTACGGACAAATCGGACACTTATTAATCGAACAATCCTAAGTTCTGCAGCTTTGATCAGGTACGGATTAAAGCATCAGGAATCGGCCATTACCCTGAGTTTGAAATTGAATTCGGGCGGTTCCGGAGATAGGTTACAGGCACGGCAGTCCTGATGCCGCTCCCTCCATCCACTGATTTGGGTACTCAATGGAGTACCGCAGTCATCCCTCCTTTCAAACGGCTCCGTTGTTCCAGCGGGGAAAAGCCATGCGCTGCTTAAAAGTTGTCGGCATTGTTATCGGCGTGTTCGCCACTGGTTACTCTGGTTCGGCGATTGCTCAGGAACCGAATAAACCGGCTGAACCAACTGAACCTGCTCAACTGGAATTCTTTGAAGCGAAGATTCGTCCGGTTTTGGTGCAGCATTGTTACGAATGCCATTCTGCGGATGCAAAGAACATCAAAGGCGGACTGTTGCTCGATACACGGGCAGCGACGCTCAAGGGAGGCGATTCTGGTCCGGCAGTCGTCGCAAAGAATGTGGACGACAGTTTGCTGATTAACGCGCTGCGGCATGAATCTTTTGAGATGCCGCCGAAGGGGAAACTTCCGGATGCTGTAATTGCGGACTTCGTAACGTGGGTTGAAATGGGGGCCTCCGACCCTCGCACTGGTGACGGTGTCGCTGTTTCAAAGATAAACTTCGAAGAAGCTCGGCAGTTTTGGTCGTACCGGCCAATTGCTCACCCCGAACTTCCAAAGGTGGAGCAGGCAGATTGGCTTGGCAACAGCATCGATCATTTTACGCTGGCGAAGATGGAGCAGCTTGGACTTCATCCGGTGGCACCGGCGAGCAAAATCGAACTGATTCGCCGCGCGACATTTGATCTCATGGGCCTGCCGCCCACGCCGGAAGAAGTTGCCGCATTTGTTGAGGACGATTCGCCGGAAGCGTTCGCAAAGGTCATCGATCGACTGTTGTCATCACAGCATTACGGTGAACGCTGGGGCCGATACTGGCTGGACGTCGCACGGTACGCGGAAGATCAGGCTCATACATTTTCCGTGACAGCAAACACGAACGGCTATCGATATCGCGACTGGGTTGTCTCTGCGTTTAACTCAGACATGCCTTACAACAAGTTTGTGAAGCTGCAGATCGCTGGTGATTTGATCGATGTCGAAGCCCATCATTCCTACGACAACCTTGTCGCGCTCGGATACTTTGGACTCGGCGCTCAGTATTACAAGAACAGTGATGCGGCTAAGGCGGCGGCCGACGAACTTGATGACCGCGTCGATACGCTGACTCGCGGTTTTCTGGGACTCACCGTCTCATGTGCTCGCTGTCACGATCACAAGTTCGATCCGATTCCAACGCAGGATTACTATTCGCTGGCGGGAATTTTCAATAGCTCGAAACTCTACAACGCACCGCTCTGCAAACCAGACGATGTCGAAGCGTACAACGCTGGCCAGCAGAGAATAAAGACGACCGAGGAAGCTATTAAAAAATTCCTTGCCGACGAAAATTCAACCGCTGCGGAATCACGTGTCGGTGAGATCTCAAAATATATGCAGGCCGTGTGGCGGTATCGTGTCGCGTCGGCCAGTGGTCAGTCGCAGATGACGGCTGAGTTTGCAAAGCAAGCGGATGTGAGCGAATTTCTGTTCAAACGCTGGATCAGCTTTCTGGATTCTAGCGAGAAAGGGAAAGTCAGCGCGCTGGATTCGTGGTTTGCATTGGATTCGAAGGAAGCCGTCCCAGCGGAAGAAGTGACAAAGGTTGCCGCAGAATTTCAACAGCGCCTTCAGTCCTTGCTGGATGTCCGTGACGGTGTTGCCACATCAAATCTTGTGAAGGCTGACGAGAACGAACCTCACAAACCGGGAAGTCCTCGCTTTGTCACGCCGCTGGTGACGAAGATTCGTCCGACCGCCGGAATCGATGTTGATATCCGCAACGCGAAACAATTATTTCTTGTGGTGTCCGAAGGCGGCAATGGTAACAGTTGCGATCATTCAGACTGGCTTGAACCTCGATTAGTCGGTCCTGCGGGCGAACTGAAACTGACGGACCTCAAATGGACTTCGCTGGAAGGCTTTGGAGGGGCGAAGATCGATCGTAACTACGAAGGCAGAAAAATCCGCGTTGGTGGCAAGAATTATTCGTATGGCATTGGAACGCATGCTCCATCGCTCATCGTTTACGATCTGCCGGACGGGTACGAACGATTTAAAGCCATCGGCGGTCTTGATAACAGCGGTTCCGATCAGGGCGGCTGCGGCGAACAGGCGAGCATTCAATTCAGCGTGTATACCGAAAAGCCGGTCGAAGGTCCTGTGGGTGTCGGCGAAGATCTGCTGACGAAGGTTCTCGGCAAAGACGGCCCGCTTGCTGTGGGTGATAATGATCTCGAAAAGTTTCTGACGGGCGAAAAGAAAGATCAACTCACGAAACTGCGGGCCGAACAGGAAGAGGCGAAGAAGTCCGCTCCTGCAATGTATCCGATTGCTCATTCGTATGCCGAAGCCAACGTCGCCGACATGAAGGTGTTTGTGCGTGGCAACCCGGCAAATCAGCGTGAGGTTGCTCCGAGGCGTTTTCTGACTGTTTTGGCTGGCGAAGATCAGCCGCTTTTCACACACGGCAGCGGCCGCAGTGAATTGGCGGAAGCGATTGCCAGCGACGACAATCCGTTGACCGCTCGCGTCATAGTCAATCGCATCTGGCAGCATCATTTCGGTCGCGGGATTGTGGGCACGCCGAGCAATTTCGGAAAGCAGGGTGAAGCTCCGACACATCCCGAGTTGCTGGATTATCTGGCGGCCAGGTTTATTGATTCTGGCTGGTCCATCAAATCGCTGCATCGTGAGATCATGCTGTCGTCGACGTATCAACTGAGTACGTCGTTCAATGAGGCGAATGCCAACATCGACGGCGACAACCGTTTCCTGTGGAAGATGAGTCGCCGGCGACTGGATGTCGAAGCGTGGCGAGATGCGTTGCTTGATGTTTCCGGAAAGCTGGATCGTACGCCTGGAGGCCCGTCAACCGATCTGGCAGATTCCAACAATGTGCGACGAACGATTTATGCCAAAGTCAGCCGCCATGAACTCGACAACCTGCTGCGTCTGTTTGATTTTCCGGATGCCAACATCACCAGCGAGAAACGCAGTGAAACGACGGTCCCGCAGCAACAGCTTTTCGTCCTGAACAGTCCGTTTATGGTGGAACAGGCCAAAGCGTTTTCCGCACGCGTTCACAATGAAGCGACTGATACCGATGAGGCTCGCATCAGGCACGCATTCCTGCGGGCCTATAGTCGCCCAGTCACAGGCGTCGAACTGGAACTCGGTTTGGCATATCTTGCAATCAAATCGGACGAACACAACAAGCTCACTCGCTGGGAACAGTACGCTCAGGTACTGCTCGGCGGCAATGAATTCATGTATCTGGATTGAGGAGTTCACCAACAATGAATCAGTCACCATTTCACCGGACGCTAACACGCCGTGAGTCTCTGCACCGCATGGGAACCGGTCTGGGAATGCTCGGCCTTGCTGGCATTCTGGCTCAGGATGGAACGCTGGCGCATGCGGCGGAAGTGGAATCCGACAATCCGCTCGCGCCAAAGTTGCCTCACTTTACTCCGCGTGCAAAACATGTGATCCATCTGTTCATGAACGGTGGTCCCTCGCAAGTCGATACGTTTGACCCAAAGCCGGCACTCGAAAAGTACAACGGCCAGCGTCCGCCCAATGCCGATCTGAAGACGGAACGTAAGACCGGCGGATTGCTGATGTCGCCATTCAAGTTTCAGAAATATGGCCAATCTGGCATTGAGGTCAGTGACATCTTTCCGCACATCGGATCATGTATTGATGACATCTGCGTCATTCGATCGATGCATACAAATATCCCGAATCACGAGCCATCGTTGTTGATGATGAACAGCGGCGAAACTCAGCCGACTCGCCCCGCGATGGGATCATGGCTGCTGTACGGTCTTGGCACGGAAAGTCAGTATCTGCCAGGCTTTGTCGTGTTGTGTCCCGGTAAACCCGTCGTTGGACCTCAGTTGTGGAGCAATAGCTTCCTGCCGGGCATCTTCCAGGGGACGCACATCAACAACTCGAATATGGAGCCATCAAAAGTCATTCGCCACATCAACAACGCCTGGCTGTCATCCAGTTCGCAGCGCGAGCAGCTTGATCTGTTGAAACGCATGAATGAAATCCATCTGGAACGTCGCGGCGGACACGATAATCCGCTGGAAGCACGTATCGAATCGCTTGAAATGGCGTTCCGCATGCAAACGGAAGCGCAGCAGGTGTTTGATCTGAAGCAGGAAACGAAGGAGACTCAGGACGCCTACGGTCCCGGGAAATTTGCCGACGCCTGCCTGGCCGCACGACGACTTGTTGAGAGTGGTGTGCGCATGGTGCAGGTCTACTACGGCGACGGCCAACCGTGGGACGATCACGAAGATATCAAGGCGCATGCGAACAAAGCGAAGGATGTCGATCAGCCAATTGCCGCTCTCATCAACGATCTGAAAGCTCGTGATCTGCTGAAGGACACATTAATCATCTGGGGTGGTGAATTTGGCAGAACTCCGGTCGCCGAAAACGGCAACGGCCGCGATCACAACCATCATGGATTCTCAATGTGGTTAGCCGGTGGCGGTGTGAAAGGCGGGATGACCTACGGAGCAACAGACGAATTTGGTTTCGCTGCGGTTGAGAACAAAGTCCACGTTCACGATTTGCATGCCACGATCCTGCATCTGATGGGGCTGAATCACGAAAAGCTCACCTTCCGTTACAGTGGCCGCGATTTCCGTTTGACGGATGTGCATGGCCAGGTGATTCATGAACTCTTTGCCTGAGCGGTTTGCAGGCAGGTAGTTTCATCGAGCCAAAGAATTTGAATCTTTGGCTTGGACACATTGTTCAACTGTCCCAGGTTTCAGTCAAACCACAGGAATTATCCGGCGAGCGCGAAATGTATCCTTCACGCTCTGCCGTGACGAGCACCCAACGGACAATAGCCAGCAACCTAAGCTCACACCATGTGCAACGATTCGAGAAACCCCGTTGTTTGTTTCGCCCTGTTCACCCGACCGGACCTATCACGGCGGAGCGTGATGGCTACTTTGACGAGCAGTTCGGCGTCAGCCCGCCGTGTTACTTCGCGGCGATTTCCACGGAGGCCTGACAGCGGTCCGGC
>JBDNFT010000337.1:0-3169 GCA_041689695.1 Planctomycetaceae bacterium
CATGTCAAATGACATGGCCATGCGTGTTCATAAAGTCGATTTCAAGAGGTCCCGTTACGCGGCTCGGCGGAACATGTCGTTCATTGGAATTACGTCCGCTGGAGCTGCTTCTTTGATTGCGGCATCGATGAACGCTTCAAAGATCTGCAGGTCCAATGCAGACGCTGTGCTGCTTTCTGGATGCCACTGAACACCAAGGCAGAACCAATCATCTTCGATGGATTCATAGGCTTCGATGACACCATCCGGACAAATCGCACTCACGCGGAAACGTGATGATAAATCTTTGCAGGCCATGTGATGAGCACTGTTGACGCGAACTTCGCCTGGCCCGTAGATTCCGTCAAGGCGAGTTCCGGGAACAATCTCCAGGACATGGCGAAGATTCTGCTCAACAGGATCACGATGATGCAGAGCCCGTGGAACGTCTTCTGGAACGTGCTGGTACAATGTGCCCCCGCACAGAGCGTTTACCAACTGCATGCCGGAACCGATCGCCAGGATTGGCAGACGTTGTTTGATCGCCATTTCTGCGACACGACGATCAAAGTCTTCACGTCGCTTTGGCATGACTTTGACAGATGGATGAATGTGCATTTTCATGCGTGTAGGATCCAGGTCCAGATTGCAGCCTGAAATGACGACCCCGGTGACGTTTTCCATCATGCGATTCAGGTCTTCGTCGTTTTCGAGTGGCGGCAGCAGCATCGGAAGTCCGCCGGCCGCTGTGATACTGTCGTAGTAACCAGTGTTAAACCAACTGAGTGCCGCGCCGTTATAGCGTTCTGGACGAAAGTCTCCGGTAATTCCAACCATTGGCTTTTGAGTGCTCATGAACAGGTTCCCTCCCAAGTCGAGCGAATAAACTGAACACTGCGAATTGCAATGTCTCAGGTGTCAAACGGGTAGGAAGCGAATTGTGCCGAGCGGCAGTGGTCGGCAATGCAGTCATCAATCCATCGAAACACGATGGAGAAAATCGCAGGCATGGCAGAATCCTTTCCGCAAAACACAACCAATTCCTTCGGTTGACTGATCTCTAACGGCAAACAAGTCGCCGTCGAAACCAAAACTACTTTAGCCCCCTTCAGGCTATGTTCTCGCTGTTCAAATCCCAATGATCAGCAAGCGACGGGCGGAACATTAGTCAAGCCCACTTCGTTTGTAAATCAAATCGCTGATTTTGTGCTAAAGTTCCTCTTCCATCACAATATCTTGTATCTCTGCGAGATTCTTTCTCTCCTTGTACGCCGTCAAGCTGGTGTCAATCCCCAACACTCCATGTGCGTCCCGCAGGATACTCTGCAGATACTTTATCAGTGATTCATGGATGTTATTTGCGAACTGTTCCGCTTTGAGTACCTCTGTAGTCTGATCAAAGATTGTCTGATCGCTGACTTCGTTTTGATCCAATATTTTGCTGGAAGCTCTTAAAGTGCCAAGCTTTGGCAGCAATCCAACCTGTAAGTGATCGCATAACTCCCGTGCCAAAAGTTCTGCCTTCGTCAGGCGATCCGCCAGCGGCAGATTGTTAGGATTTTCAACTTGCATGACTGTATCCTTTGCTGTGAATTGATGTCTCACGCGAGGCATTACAACAACATTCGTACACGATGGTCAAACCAGGTTCCGAAAAAAAACGGAGTCCGCGGTCAGCAACTGGCATAAGTAAACGTGCGAATCGATGGCTGATGTCCGCATTGCGTGACAAAGTGTGCAGTCGCGATTGATTGAAAAGATGGGAGGGCGAGGCTCCTGCCGAACCGATGATTTGGGGACCACGCGGCTCGGCAGGAGCCTCGCCCTCCCGCGAATTCACTTTCTATTCGCTCCCACCGAAACCCGAGACTGCATCGCGCGACAAACGAAAACTAGCGGCACATGGAAGATTGTTTTCACTTCTGTATACTTGTCACAGTGAATTGTTTGAGACAACTAAACAGCATGAATGAATTTATAATCAAGGACCATGGGAATGGCAGTGCCACAGGTTAAGGCCGGAGAAACTCGAATTGGCTGGATCGGAACTGGGGTGATGGGTTCCAGCATGTGCGGACACCTCATCAACGCGGGCTTCACCGCAACCGTGTATTCGAGAACGAAACAAAAAGCAGAAGCACTTATTGTCAAAGGTGCGAGATGGGCGGCTTCGCCAAAAGAGGTCGCTGAGAATTCTGATGTCATCTTTTCGATCGTTGGTTTTCCAGCCGATGTGCGCGAAGTTCTGCTTGGTAAGGATGGAGCATTGGCGGGGGCCAGGTCTGGTTGCGTCCTTGTCGATATGACAACAAGCCAGCCATCGCTTGCAGTTGAAATCTACGAAGCTGCGAAAGCGAAAGGCGTACACAGCGTGGACGCGCCTGTCTCAGGTGGAGACATTGGCGCTCGCAACGCAGCACTGTCGATCATGATCGGCGGTGATGCAGATGTGGTCACCGCTTTGCAGCCAGTCTGGGAGGCTATGGGTAAGACTATTGTGCATCAAGGAGGTCCAGGGGCTGGTCAGCATACCAAGATGGTGAACCAGATTCTGATTGCTACCGGCATGATTGGTGTGTGCGAAGCGTTACTGTACGGTTATCGCTCCGGACTGGATCTTACGACAGTTCTGAAATCCGTCTCCAGCGGCGCGGCGGGAAGCTGGTCGCTGTCGAATCTTGGCCCGCGCATCATCGACAATAATTTCGATCCGGGGTTCTTCGTTGAACACTTCATCAAAGACATGGGAATCGCTCTGGACGAATCCCGTCGAATGGGTTTATCAATGCCTGGCCTGGCGCTGGCTCAACAGCTTTATCTCGCGGTGAAAGCCCAGGGATTTGGACGTAACGGGACGCATGCCCTGATGTTGGCATTGTCGCAGATGTCCGGCATTGATTGGCGAGCACGCAGCTAGCAGATCAGCGAGTCCAGCCTCGAAATTCACACCGGCATTTTCCCTGATGCGGCAGCACGATGTCCACCCATGGATTTGTGCTGCCATTTCTGTATATTGTTGTGATTCCTGTGAGTTTTAAATCCTGTTTGATGAATAAAGAATAAAGTCATGGCGCGTCGTGGAGAAATGTTTGCAGGGCTGTCTGTTGCGTTGGTTTCCCCCATGCACAGTGATGGATCACTGAACGAGAAGATGCTCAAGACCCTGATCGATTTTCACATCGAAGCCGGG
>JBDNFT010000338.1:0-3802 GCA_041689695.1 Planctomycetaceae bacterium
CACTGGTCGTAGTCGGAATCCTTCTGCCGCAATCGTGTATCGGCTCGTGAGAGTTCCTCAGCATCGACCAGACCTGAACCATCGGCATCGATCAGGTCGTAGATAAGAGTGTCATCTTTCGCCGTCGATCCGTCTGCTCGAATGGACAGCATGGCACCGCCGGAAACTCGAGTAAACTGAGCGCGGATGTCGTCCGGTTTCGGATCCGGCTGAGGGCCAAGCGTACGCAGAAATTTTTCGGCTTTCGGGCGTGCAACTTTTCGAATCAACGGCGACTTCTGAAACTCGTCGTGACTAAGTTTCCCATCCTTGTCAGTGTCGAGTCTGCTGATGAGTTGTTGAATGCCGTTTTCGCGCGACTGGCTGCGTGATACGCCATTAATCGTAATGCGAAACTGAAGGTGTATCGGACGTTCATCCAGCATCAGGAACACACTAGACCATTCCTGTTCTTCGTCCGTCAGCAAAGTTGTGTCGGTAGCAGGCGCATCGTTGCTTGTATTCCCGGTCCCCGTCAATTCCGAAGTCTGCGCGCACAACGATCGACTGGCGATGATTGCCAGAAGAATTGCCGCGAGATGTCGGATTTGTGAGTTCATATTTTGTAGGGTGCGTGCAACGCACCATGTTTTCGCGGCGAGATCCTTGTTCCGAGGCTCCAGCCCTGGAACGAGAATAATCCTGGCCTGTCGGCCACCGGTTAAACTAAGTCACTCGGTTTAACTCCGCAACACTTCCTTCACTGCTTCGGCTCCCGCCTCGGCAAGTGATATAGGTCGACCAATTGTTGAAATGTTTTCCTTATTCGGATTCAGTCCCACCGCCCGGCAGATGGTCGCGTAAAAATCCTTCACCTGAACCGGACGATCGACAACTTCCGCTCCCGCTTTGCCCGTATCGCCGACGACCTGTCCGCCATTGAGTCCTCCTCCGCCCATGACCGTGGACCATGCCAGCGGAAAATGGTCTCGCCCGCCGTTTGGATTGATCACCGGAGTTCGACCAAATTCACCCATCCACACGATCGTGGTTGTTTCGAGCAATCCTCGATCCCGAAGATCATTCATGAGTGCAGACCAGGCGGGGTCGAGTACATCGCAGAGAGACTTTACCTGATTGAAATTGTCTGCATGAGTGTCCCAGCCGAAGACATTTCCTGAATTTGCCAGTGAGACTTCGATAAACGGCACGCCGCGTTCGACCAGTCGCCGAGCCAGTAGGCACCCCTGGCCGAAGCGATTTCGCCCGTAGGCATCTCGCAGAGCATCCGGTTCATCATCCAGATTGAATGCATTTCGCCCTTGTGTTTCCACCATTCGAATCGCGCGATCGTAATTGGCCTGATGCGAAAATGCCGCCTCACCGGCGACTTTGCTGGTAAACTCCTGCTGCAGAAACTGAAGCATCTCCACGCGAGATTTCATCGACGCAGGAGAAACATGCGCAGGCGGCAGCATGTTTTCAACGGTCAGGTCTGCGCGAGCATTTGGATCTGAACTGTTGCCACTGACGGTGAGCGGAGCGTACTTCGGTCCCAGAAATCCCGGGCCGCCGACACCACCAAAACGGAATGGAGAAATGCTCACAAATCCCGGCAATTCGCCGTCCGCCGGAGCCAATTCCTTCGCGAGCAAAGAACCGATGCCCGGATAATTGACGGCTTCCACAGGGCGATATCCTGTAAGCATCAACTGAGTCGCACGACCATGATCACCTTCCTTGGATGTCATTCCGCGGAACAACACCAGGTCCTTCATCTCCTTCGCCAGTCCTGGCAGATACTCACTGATCTGAATGCCAGGCACCGCAGTGTCGATTGGTTTTACCGGCCCGCCATTCTTATGATCGGGCTTCGGATCAAACGTATCCAGTTGGCTTGGTCCGCCACCCATCCACAGAAGAATGCAGGCGCGACCATTCTTCTTCGCAGTTTCTGCCTGCGCCGCGAGATGCGGCATCCAGCCAGAACAAGATATCCCGGCAGCCCCGGCCATCAACATGCGTGCAATGTCGCGGCGGGTGAATTGATTAAATTGTGCCATGGTTAACTCTCCAACTACCGACTCAACACAAACTCTGGTGAATTCAACAACGCCCACATGATGTCAGCAAACACTGTCCCGCGATCTGCACCGTCCGCCTTTGCACTCGTAAGCAATACTTCACGCTCGCGCTTGGATGGTTTGCGAGTTAACGTCGCAAGGAACAAGGTGTCCAGACGTTCTTCATCCTTCATGAACGGAGCATCCACAACGGCTCGCAGAGTTCTGCTGGTCTGCAGATTCGTCGCATCCGAAATCAATGTACCATTCATCATCATCAGTGCCTGAGGAATCCCGGCGCTGAAATCTTCGGGGGAATCGCTGAACGCCTCATTCATTCGAGACACAATGGTCGCTCGCTGTCCATTGAATCTGGCGGCGTTGTCGGTTCTGCCAACGGGCAGCATTAAAGCCTGTTCCATCGCATCAAACACTTGCTCAGGCGACAGCGTTTTCAGCGGACGAACATCAGCAACCTGCAGCTTTCCACCCAACTGATCAGGTGACACCGTACTGCATTGATACGCCTTACTGCGACAAATCGCACTGATCAAATGGCGAAGATCGAATTTGCTTTCAGCGAACTCCATTGCCAATCCATCCAGCAGGATGGCTCGATCTTCGGCATTCGCCTGGTCCAGATCGTCCACTGTGCCCGCCAGACTTCGCCCGCACAGATGCTGCCAGACTCGATTGACTGCCGTCGCGGCAAAGTTCGGATTGTGTTCTGATACGACCCAATCTGCGAACACTTTCCGAGGACTCGCGCCATCGAGTTTTGTCTCTTCTTCCCACAACAGTTTCGCGGTGTATTCGACGTCACTATCCGACGGACGAATGGTCGTTCGCGGACTGTCGTCTACCGTGCCATTCTGGACGCCTGCAAAAAATGCGGCCATGCCCCAGAAGTCTTCCTGCTTCCATTTCGCAAAGGGATGATCGTGGCATTTGGCACATCCGAGACGCACGCCTAAAAAGAATCGCGTCGCAGAATCTGCTGCGCCTTCGGCGTTCCCTCCAGCTGCCTGATAAAACATGATCGCGGATGTCGCGTACGGTTTTGTGGGATCGGTCGCGTCCGTCGATTTCACGGTCAGCAGGTTACGAGCGAACTCGTCATACGGAGCGTTGCGAGCGAACTGATCCTTCAGCCACGGCTCAATCATCTGCCCCATCGCTTCTGTGGGCGTTCCCGTCGGAACAAGCATCCGGCGCCAGACCCGAGCCAAGTGTTCCGCAGACCGTGGCTCTCGCAACAAGACCTCGATGGCGATGTCACGTTTATAGGGATCAGTGCTGTCCAGAAACTCTCGGGCGGTAGCAACCGATGGAATCGTTCCCGTCAAATCGAGAAACAACCGCCGCAGGAACGTGCTGTCGTCCACAATCAGAGGTGCAGCGACGCCTTCCTGGTCCCATTGTGCCTGCGATTTCTCGTCGATCCAGTTCGCCAGGACTTTTCCGGCATGAAGATCCACGTCGCGAACGACATCACTGCTGAGCAACTGCCCGAAACACTCGCTGCGATAAAAACCAGCAACGAACAGAATCATGCCACATTGCAACACAAAAAACTGCAATCGCGAGGTCATGGGAACGTACCTTAACCAATAGCAATTCAAACTCGATCGGTGCAAGTGTAGACACAATGTCTATAAAGTCAAGCCAAACTTATTGCCGGAGGCTTCCGGTTGAACGAAATGTCGGGTATGTTGATGTTTGCGATTATAGTAGCCGTCACTCTCTGAGTGACGAATGCC
>JBDNFT010000339.1:0-3257 GCA_041689695.1 Planctomycetaceae bacterium
AGGATGGAACTCAGTAATCGATTCCGAGCGGCGGACGATGTCGCGAATTTCGCTCAGCGATGAAACATCTCCAGCCGACATTGCCTGCACCAACACGTTCCCCAATGCCGTTGCTTCGACTGGACCAGCAATGACGGGAACTCCGCAGGCATCGGCCGTGAACTGATTCAACAGGGAGTTCTTGGCACCGCCGCCCACGACGTGAACGACTTTGACCTTCACGCCCGTAAGTTCCTCCAGCCACGTGAGCACCATGCGATACTTTAAAGCCAGGCTTTCCAGAGCACAACGAACGAACTGGCCTTCGTCTTCCGGAACCGGCTGACCAACGCGACGGCATTCTGTGGCGATCGCCTCTGTCATATCTGTCGGCCGCAGGAACTCAGGACGATCCGGGTCCACCAGAGATCGGAACGGCGTCGCTCCAGCGGCTTTGCGAGTGAGTTCTGCATAATCCGCTTTCAGGCCACGATCTTCGAAAGCGACTTTGCAACGCTGGACTAGCCACAGGCCCATAATGTTCTTGAGCAGACGGTACGTGCCATCAATCCCGCCTTCGTTCGTCACGTTTCGTTCCAGTGCCTTTTCGGAGAGAACGGCATCTTTCACTTCAACGCCCATCAGAGACCATGTACCGCTGCTGATGTAAGCCCAGTCTGGATTGCCGGTACTCGATGTTGGCACGGCAGCGACAGCAGAACCGGTGTCATGTGTTGCTGGTGCGATGACTTTGACATCTTTCAATCCCGTGAATTCCGCAACGTCGCGGCGCAGGCTGCCAAGTTGGGTGCCAGGCATTACGATTTCTGGAAACATCTCCGTTGGAATCTGCAGCTTGCGAAGCAGATCGACAGCCCAGTCGCGAGTTTTCGCGTTCAGCATCTGTGTCGTCGTGGCGTTTGTGAATTCGACGACTCGGCTGCCGCTGAGGCACCAATTGAAGAAGTCGGGCACCATCAAAAACTTTGACGCCTGTTCGAGAAGTTCGGGATCGCGTTCGCACATCGCCATGAGCTGATACAGGGAATTGATCTGCATGAACTGCAAACCGGTGCGAGAAAAGATCTCCGCGCGCGGCACACGTTCCAAAGCTTTTGCCAACATGCCGTCGGTGCGAGAATCGCGATAGTTCCACGGCTGCCCAAGTAGCTCGTCGTGGCGATTCATCAGCACAAAATCAACGCCCCACGTGTCAACTCCGATGGAGGACACGGACGTTCCATACTGCGTTCCAGCTTCACGCAGGCCATTTTGGATTTCTGTCCATAGGCCAACCAGATTCCATCGCAGTGTCCCGCCAAGAGGCACTGGACCGTTGTTGAATCGATGAATCTCGTGCAGCGAAACATGCTGACCGTCAAATCGCCCTGCCATGACGCGGCCACTCTCCGCGCCAATATCCACCGCCAGATAAGTCTTTTCTTTCATCTTTCCGTTCTCGTTCCGCTTGATTCAGGATTCGCCGTTCAAAAGAGCGGCGAATCATAGCGAACGAGTGACTCAGAATGTAGCGCACAGGCTACTTGCACTTGCAATCACCTGTGCTGCAATCACCAGTGCTGCAATCGCAATGTGCACAGCGTGGATCGGGCATGCGAGCGATGTATGCCGGGCCGTATGTCGATGGGCCGTCGCCCAGCACATATGGTTCGTATTCCATGCGATAGCCGTCGCAGGGCCGAGCGAACAGGTGTCCAAAGCCACGAGGTCGAAATGGATCCGGTTCGCAGCGTTGATATGCTGTGAGACTGGCCGCACGCGGACGATACCACTGTGTGTATTTGTCGAAAGGCATTGAAAAATGGTGGAATCCGCTGCCGGCAGAGCCTGGTGCTCCAAGATCCGGAGTCGCTCGAATTTCGGCATATCCGTTGTCGGAATTTTCTGGCATCACTGCGTCGCCCGTCCGAATGGGCGAGAATTTCTTAAGCGAATTTTTGCTTGGAATGAGCGAAACGCCAGTGCCATTTGACTGCGGCATTGTGGCGGAATTCGGTTGTCCAGGAGGTGTGTGGTATCCCTGATTTCCGATTGCTCCAGAACTCGTGGGAACTGGCGGCTGAGGAATCATAGGCTGAGGAATCATAGGTTGTGGAATCGGTGGCTGAGCGTTACAGCTCAATTGCCCAATCAACAGTGCCACAACGAAAACAGGCACGGGAACGCAGCGTTTCATGGTTGTCATCCTGACAAAGAGAATCCTAGGCGGAGGAATAAACGTGCAGGCTACCTCTCGCAGAATCTTTTTCGACAGGTCGGAACGCTGTTCCCGCAGAGATTTAGAGAGGGATCGTGCCTATCTTGCTTCGTAGTCCGGATTGTCCAGAAGTTCGGATTGTGACAGCCATCAAGCGGCCTTCGGCGCTAATAACCGAGGATTTTGCTGCAATTCTTGCCGCCGGTGCAATTCTGATATCCGTCAAAGTCTTCGAATTTGAAAAACCTGCTGACCGGCCGCAACGAATTTGTTGATCTGTAACACCCCGTGAGCCACTGGGAACAATCGTGAATGATTTTTTCGTTGGTATTGTGGCTGCGAGGTTTCAATTCACGGGTCAGGTTACTAGACTTCCGACGGAACGAAAGCTGGGTAAACAAGGCGATCTTCAGTTCTTGGGTTCGGGATTGAAGGTTGACTTGGGTGAAGCTACGTACCTGTCGAAACCCCCGCTGGGCATGCCCCGGTGTTTGAAAAAGCTATCCGATGAATTCGCCCGCAAGTGAAATGGCATCCGTTACGGAAAACGACGTCACGGCCAATCGTGTTACAGTTAACGATGAAGTCTCAATAGACGCCCGGAAGGTTAGAGACGAATTGCAGCCGACACTTCCCAAGCGTTCTGCAACTCCTGATGAAGGTTTGTCGTATCGTCGCTCAAAGCGAGTCCAACGACTCACTGGTTTCGGCATTCGATCGATCGGCTCCTATGTCCCGTCGCGCGTTGTCACGAACGAAGAGCTGGAAGCTCAATACGGTTTTGAGCAGGGCTGGATCGAACGTCGTACAGGAATTCTGCAACGACGGTTTGCTGACGAATCCGAATCCACCAGCGATCTCGCCGTCGAAGCTGCTCGCCGCGCGATGGCATCGGCTAATGTCTCTGCTGCAGATATCGACCTTCTGATTGTCGGCACATTTACGCCAGACTTCACGTGTCCATCCACAGCTTGCCTTGTGCAGGACAAATTGAAGCTCGACGCACCTGCCATGGACCTGCAGGCAGCGTGTTCAGGTTTCATGTATGCCTTGGCGACCG
>JBDNFT010000340.1:0-2324 GCA_041689695.1 Planctomycetaceae bacterium
AGGAATGGTTTACGGGCAGACGGACGCCTTTTGCTACAATGTCGTGAACAACCCGGTACACGTCCATGATTTGAACGCCACCCTGCTGCATCAGATGGGCATCGATCACGCTCGATTTACCTACAAGTTCCAGGGACTGGATTCAAAACTGACGGGTGTGGAGGAAGCAAATGTCATTCATGATTTGCTCGTGTGAATCTTCGGCTGAATCTCCATTTGATTGGATGTTCCGTCACGGCAGATTCGTGTTTCTTATGTCGGCGTGCATCGTGCTGTTCGCAGGCGTGTCGCTTCAAGCTGATGAACCGCCGATTGCCGCCGATCCCGCTTGGAAAGTACGCATCAATGCCGGAGGTATTGGACGATATGTGGCAGGCCGTTGGGGTATGACCAAAGCGGTGGCATTAAATCCTGGCACATCGACGCAATCCGGTTTGGTTGTCATAACGCCTCCCGGTAGTGAAGGGTTACAGTATGCCAAAACGATTGCTGTTCCTGCGGGTGCCAGCTTCGAAACAAGCTGGCCGGTGCGTATTGGGGCAGTGAATACGGCATTTTCAGATTTTGCGTATCTCGCATTTCCTGGCGGTATCGAGGACGGATTGATTCACAAAAAAACGCACGACGAGTTCATTCCGAATTATTCCGGGATCGTGGAGTTCAATCGTACGTTCGGATTGACGGGCTTTCTTTCCGATCGAGCCGAACCGGCGGAACAGCTTGATGCGACTTTAATTTTGGTTCGCGTATTTCTGAATTCACGAACACACGATCAAAAAGTCCTGAACATTAACCTGGAAGACCTGAGTCAGCAAAGCGAGTGTCTTGAGCCCCTGGATCAGTTGACTATCACGTCTTCCAGTCTTCTTAACTTTCCCCATGCCATTGCGTCCATCCGCGCATGGGTTCAGCGTGGTGGAAATCTGTGGATTCGGCTTGATCGTACAGGACTCGATCCGGCTCGAGCCATTCTGTCCGATGCGCTGCCACTTACAGTCGTTGGGGAAACAACAACGAATACCGTGACGCTGACTCTGAATCCCACCTACCGTCAGTCAGTATTTCCAACTCGCCAAGTGGATCGGACATTCGATGAGCCTATCCGTTATGTTCGCGTCGCACAGGACGGCGGAGATGTGATGTGGACTGTCGATGACTGGCCAGTGGCGATCCGTGTGCCAGTTGGTCGTGGCACCGTGATGGTGACGACTGTGGATTTATCGGTGTTCTTCAACCGCAGAGAACGCCAACGCGAGAACACTCCGGAATTTCAATTGGTGCCATCGGCGGAGGTCATGCAGCAGACGCTGTTTGGTAATCGGCAGGAATCCATGTTGCGACAAACGGATGTCTCTGAACAGGCGGCGAGTATTATTGGATACAGCATTCCATCGCAATCAACTGCTATCCTGCTGACTCTGTGTTTTCCTGTGCTATTGCTGGCGCTTGGTATTTGGCTGCAGCGTCGCGAAAAAGGTGAACGACTGATTTTTCTGCTGCCGGCACTGGCTGGCATTGTTGCCCTGCCGGCAATTGGAATCGGTGCTCTGGGACGTCGTGTTGCCCCCAGCACCGTCATTGAAACAGGGCTTGTGCATTCCGTGCCGGGGTGGAATCGACTTGTGTCTGATGGCTATGCGTCAGTCTTCGACGTCGGAACAAATGCCTTAGAAGTCACGGGAGCGGACGGTGCAATTTTAGAACTCGATCGCGATTCGACGAATCGTAGCTATCGCCAGCTTGTCTGGAGTGGTTCTGACAGTTCGCGATGGAAAAATCTTGACCAACCGGATGGCATTCAGACTTTTGCTGAACGTTCAATCGAACCACTCGATCGCCCCGTGTCAGTGACTGCTTCTTTTGACGAAAATGGCGTCGTAGGAAAACTCGATTCCGGAGGACTCAAGGAAACCGGAGATTTGATAATTGCCGGTTTTGGTTCCGAACGGATGAGTGTGACGCTTGAGTCCGATGGCAGTTTTCACGGTACACCTCAGGATGTGCTGGCGAACGGAAATTACATCAACAGCAGCATGGTGACAGATCAGCAGCATCGCCGTGCAGAAATCTACGCTTCGGTGTTCGATACAAAAGGACGCGACCGAGCATTTCCAGCGACTGGCAGTTTAATGTTCTGGACGCAGTCAAATCATGAGTCGTTAAGTATCGGCGAAGCGACCGCGCGCCGCGAACGTTCATTGTTGTGTATTCACCCGCTGCGAATCATAAGTCCTGATGTCGGTGCGAAGTTCACAATTCCATCCGCGTTCGTCGCTTCGCGAACAACTACCAATGCCAAAGGCAACGGATTTAGCGGAGTATAC
>JBDNFT010000341.1:0-5234 GCA_041689695.1 Planctomycetaceae bacterium
AATACCCAAGGTGAGACGTTGGACGAGACTCGCGAAAATCTCGTCGAAGCGGTGCAACTTGTGCTAGCTGCCAACCGAGAATTGGCTGAGCGTTCAATTGTCGGAAAAGTTGTTTCGCGAGAATCCTTCGATTTGCCGCTATGAAGCGAAGAGATTTGATTCGGCATCTGGAGAACAATGGTGCGAACTGATGCGCGAGGGTGGAAAGCATTCAGTGTACGTTAACCCGTCCAACAGCCAGACATCAGCGGTTCCCAGGCATCGGAAAATCAATGATTTCCTAATCCGAAAGATCTGTCGAGATCTCGGAATCTCTGAACCGTGAGGTGCGGCGAACCGGGGGATGTACTACGAGTCTCCGACCGCTCACTTTTCCCAACAAAGAAGCCGCGATGAATTAATCATCGCGGCTTCCGTAGTTTTGGTCCGTGCTGATACCTGTAAACACTATTTTACAGGCTCACTCTTCGCGCCCTCCTGAATCGCAAAAATGCGATTGTGGTTCGCGATGAACATTGTTCCGTTGGCAACAACCGGAGTTGCAACCACCGACGAACCCATGTTTACTTCGCTCATTAGTTCCATTTCGGGAGCCAGCTTGAAGATGCAGATTTCTCCGTCCGTGTCACCAATGTAAACATGCTCTTCCACGATCAGCGGTGAACCCCAGCATTCGGCAAACATGTCATAAGTCCAATGGCCTTTACCCGTCTTGGCGTCAACGCAATGGAACAACCCGCCAAAGTCCAACAGGAACAGAAGGTCGTTTTTAATCGCGACCGTTCCCATCGTGCGGTGCATAGTCGTTTCAAAGGCTGATGGATCTTCGCCAATGTAGTGCCAAACCGCTGCGGAATTAGGATTCTCGCGTTCAAAGTCCCCTGCCTTTTCGTCCATCGCCTGCAGACGTTTTGGAGCTATCGGCTTGTCTGGTTCTTTGGTGTTGTAGACAATCGTGGGGCTGACGTCGCCACGTTTGGCAGGATCAACACACCACAAATGTCCCTGACCGTCGCCGTGTTCCGGGTCTTCTCCGACAGCGATGTAAACATACCCATCGTATACGACAGGGATGGCAATCAAGTGGTTTCGCGTGGCTCGTGTGAGCGTATACAGCGTGCCCTTGGGATTGCAGTGAAATTTCCACAGTAGCTCCGACTTGCCATCTTTGCCTTCTGTGGAGAAGCTGTACAGATAACCGTCACCGCCTGCAAAAATCACCTGAGGAACACCGTCGAAAACACCATAGGCCGGTGATGACCATTGACCATGCAGAATGTTGGCACCGGGCGTATTGTCTGTCCACAGCACCTGGCCGGAGTTGCGATTGATGCAGATAAAGCTGGGAGCGTCTTCTTCCGGAATCGTGAAGTGACCTTCGTCAACCCCGTTCGCCGTATTCACAAACAGCAAGTCGCCGACACCGGTTACCGAACAACTGCACATGTTGTGCTGGGAAACTTTGAGTTCTTTCATCATGTCCAGTTCCCAAACAACGTCGGCTTCATCCTTGTCAGTCACTTGCTCTTCGACGTATGGGCTATCATTTTCATCGTCATGGAATCCTTCTGTATCCAGACAGACGACAACACCACGGCTACTGACGTACCAAAGTCGATCCCCATCCACGAAGGGAGATGCACAGATCCCCTGATTCGGCCAATCGTTAACTCGGCCTGTCGAAAGTTTTTCACTGGAATGCTGCCACAGGAACTTGCCGTCTTTTTCATCGAAGCAGATGAGGCAGCCCAGATCGACCGCGCTTGGATATCGCTTGATGTAGCCATTGCCGTTGTTGGTGCCGACGTAGACCTTACCGTTGGCGATCACGGGATTGCCATATGTTTCGGAACCCAGTGGCATTAACCAACGAATATTCTCGCCTGTTTCAACGTTCCATTTGATCGGGATATTTTTGGCATCCGGCGTATTGTTGCGGGATGTACTGCCGCCCCATTGTGGCCAGTCGAACTTGCCAACTTTCATGCCAGAGATCTGCTTTGTCAAAAATGCAGTCGGGTCTTCGCCCGCTTTCGCCGTTCCGAACAGCATTGCCGCTGCCGCGAGGCACACGCCGGTGAGGATTTGATCCTTCAGTTTCAACATGATTGATTTCCTTATGGAGGAAGTTTGTTATTTGTTTTTCGAGGAACTATTTATTGGCCGTGACCTGAACATTATCAATGAAGAATTCCGAATCAGTGGCATTACCAAACAGACCGGGACTTCCTGTACTGTTCGGCGTGGCGTCAGCCGCTTCAATCTGCCATTCCTTTGGTTCCGCCTGATCACGTTCCCAGACTTTTCCGCGAAGGATGGCTTTGCCGTCTTTGTTCTCGCTCTGGAACTTCATCGTATACCACTTGTCTGCTGACCACTTCATGTCGATCGTCCTGGCAAATCGCAATTCTAAACGAGCGACCCATGAACGCATCTGCAGACGCTGTGATCCCTGAAGATCCAGCGTATATCTTTGATTGATCAACCCCATGTCGGGAAGCCGGCCGTTGGTTTCTGAGGCTTTGAAGTCCGCCTGAACGGTGTAATCATGCAGAGTAGGCTGCCCCATCCATGACTGGCTGCGTGTACCTTTGGGAATCGTGCTGATTTTGACCAATCCTTTTTGACCGTCGAGCGGAGATGGCTTGTGACGATAGTTGGCACCGATCCACACTGCTGGAACCTGGTCGTCAGAAAAGTCGAACTTCCATGGCAACGGAGGCAACACGCGGGCGCGAGCTATGGCCGACATTTCACCGGACTTTGCTGTCAAAACAGCCGTGGAAATTCCGGACGCTGGTGTTGTGTAGGCCATGTCACTTCCCACAGTTCCACCACCTGCTATTGTAATTACAGCATCTTTCACGGTGCTGACGAACTGGCCGTTCTTGTTGTAGCCTCGAACTTCCAAATTCACTTTCTGTCCCGGCGACAACAGCAGCTCACAAGGCGTCAACAAAATCTGAGCGATCTTGTTGTCGTTCGCTGCGGGAGTTTCCGGTCCAAACGGCACCTGAGATGGTTTGGTGACAACAGCATCGTCCTTGCCAATGCAGTAGAGCGCTTCGATCGATGGGATGAACATGCGACCGTTGGAAATCACCGGCGAACCAAAGACCTCTTCACCCTGAGGCAATCGTGCTTCGCTGACAACATCCACTCCTTTGTCGGTAGGCTTCAAAATGTAACAACGTCCTGAATTTTCAACGACAACCAATTTGCCATCGACAACGATCGGACTGCCGAACATCGATCGTCCCAGTTTCTTCTGGCCAATCTTTTCGCCGGTCTTTGCATCCGCAATGTTCAGCGTGGCACCATCATCAACGAAGTAGACTCGATCGCCAAGCTTGACGAGACAACTGCGGCCGAGCGTCTGCTTTGGAATCTTCCACAGCAGTTTATCTTCCGCGATATCTCCCTCAACGTTGCCATCGAATGCAAACACCGCTCCAAGGATAGTGGTATCTGTGGCATTCTGTTCCGCATGACCACAATAAACGATTCCATTTTCATCAATAATCGCACTGGAATTCATGCCGCGAGTTGACGCCTGGTACTTCCAAATCTGCTTGCCAGTACGTGGTTGAAGCGCGTAGACCGCTCCGTCACCAGCCGCAAATACCATCGCCGCCTGGCCTTTGAACGTTGTGAAGACGGGAGTGCTGTAAGTCGTGTCTTCTGGTTTCGGGCGTGTGCTCTTGAACCATTGAGCGACACCTGTCTTCTTATTGAATGCGACAAAGCGATGTGCCGGAACTGCAGTGTCTCCCCAGCCCGTCATGACCCCGCTGATGATCACCAGATCTTCGAAGATCACGGGGAAATTTGTACGACCGCCATACGTTGACAGCATGCCGTATTCTTCACTCATGGAGTGTTCCCAAATCGTCTTCCCGGTTTTCCCATCCAGGCACTGAAAGACACAACCGAGACCAAGAACATAAACGGTGTCTGTCGCTGGATCACCCACGACGCTCGACCATCCAACGCGTTCGGCTGGTGCGTCTGACAGAAAGACGTTGTGAATGCTTTCCCAGATCTTCTCGCCGGTTTTGGCGTCGATACAGACAGTCTTTTCACCTTCCTGAGTCGTCTCAGGAAATGCGCGGCATACAACGTAGACGCGGTCATTCATTACGATGGGCGATGATCGTGTCGCGTACTCTTCCTTGCGCCACAAAAGGTTTTCACCTTTGGGTGACCAGGACTCAGGTAAGCCGGTTTCCGACGAATGCCCGTTAAAGTGCGGGCCGCGCCAGTGAGGCCAGTCTTCGCCAAAGGCCGCCTGCGATAAAAGGCAGAGACTTAAAAATGTGATCGTGGAAGTTTTCATAGTGGGGGTTTCCTCCGCAGGCTTACGGTTTAAGCCGTCGTTCCAATTCTGCAATGTCGTTCTAATTCTGCGATCTGTCGCATCTACTCATCCAGCCAGTCACAACTGGCGTCTTCATGAGGCTCTCGTATTCGTTTCAACAACGCTGTCAATTCATGTTGTTCGGCGATATTCAAATGTCCCAACTGTCGCTTGTGCATCGCCTGGACTTCCGTGGCCATTTCATCAAGAAGATCCAGCCCCTGCTTCGTGATGGCAATCTCCACAACTCGCCGATTCTCGTTGCGACGCTCACGAACAATCAATTCCCGGTGCTCCAGCCGATCCAGCATCCGCGTTGTGTCCGGACTGCGGGAAATCAATCGCTTTCCCAAAGCCTGAGTCTGCATCGAATCCGGATACACGGAACGCAGCAACCGAATCGCATTGTACTGTTGAGCGGACAAATGAAATTTAGCGAACAGTTCTTCTTCCAACGCCTTCAGGCAGTCATAGGTTCGCCACAGGTTCAGGAAGGCTTCCTGTTCCGGTGAATCGAATCTCGGCTTCCGAGAAGACGGTGGTGTCAAAGGTATCGCCATATTCAAAGCATCACCGTTGAGACGACAATTGTCAAGACAACCATTTGCCAGGATGGACCGTCTCTCGGGAAATTAAGAGACATTGGGCTTACCTCACTCAGCCGACTTAAGTCTGATTCGCTCGCCGAATTGTTGCCGCGTGGGTCGGCTGGCAGGCTGTCGATTTAGTTGAGAAACGCCTTACGTACATGTATCAACACTGGGAGTATTCTGCTATAGTACCGCAGATCGGTCCCCGCCGAAACGCCTGGAAACCACGGACGCAGGCAAATGTCGCAGAAATCGGTCAATGGAAGCTATTGGCAGACGCCGCCAGG
>JBDNFT010000342.1:0-5129 GCA_041689695.1 Planctomycetaceae bacterium
AGACATCTTCCGGCCCATCAACGGTGTCGTGAAGGCCGATCAACTTGACAATTCCTCCGACTGGCAGGAGTTGGATGGGTTCGTGATTACACGGGAACTCGATCAGCATTTTCGTAAGTTCATCAACTGGAATCTGGAAGCCGTCGATCAGGGGAAGAACCCTGATGCAAACGGCAAGATGGGCATTTGGATTTCAGGCTTCTTCGGTTCAGGCAAGTCGCACTTTCTGAAGGTCATCTCCTACCTGCTCAGCAACCGGACGCACACGCACGACGGGCAATCTCGCCAGGCCGTGGAATTCTTCGAGAGCAAGGTCAAAGACGCCATGCTCTTCGGGGACATCAAGCGCGCGGTGGCCGCCGACACGGATGTCATTCTCTTCAATATCGACAGCAAGGCTGACCACGGCAGCGGTAAAGGGCGTGACCTGATCCTTCGGGTCTTCCTGCGAGTTCTGAATGAACTTCAGGGATACAGCGGCGATCATCCTCACATCGCGCACATGGAGCGATATCTCGAACAAAAGGGCAAGTTAAAGGCGTTTCAGGATGCCTATGAGAAGCAGACGGGCCTGAATTGGAATGCAGAACGGGACGCTTACCAGTTCAACCGTGATGAAGTTGTTAAAGCATTCAGCGAAGCGCTCGGCCAAAGCGAAGCTGCCGCTGAAAAGTGGATCGACGGAGCCGAAGACAACTTCTCGATGTCTGTCGAAAACTTCTGCAAGTGGGTCAAGGAATATCTGGACTCCAAAGGACCACAACATCGAATCGTGTTTCTGGCGGATGAAGTCGGGCAGTTCATTGGCAGCGACTCGCACTTGATGCTCAACCTGCAAACCATCACAGAGGAATTGGGCACGATCTGTGGTCGCCGAGCCTGGGTCGTGGTCACGTCTCAGGAAGACATGGACACCGTGCTGGGTGATATGAGCAAAACGAAGAAGCAGGACTTCTCGAAGATTCAGGGACGATTTCACCCACCGTTGTCACTCTCCAGCGCCAACGTCGATGAAGTGATCCAGTTCCGACTGCTGGCCAAACTGCCGGATGCAAGGGACGAGGTAGCAAGGTACTTCAGCGAAAAGAATCGGTCGGACATCCTCAAGAGCCAACTTACCTTTAAGAACTGCGGCATGACGTTCCGGCAGTTCAAGGACGGCGAGGATTTCGTCAAGAATTACCCTTTCGCTCCGTACCAGTTCCAACTGATCCAGAGAATTTTCGAGTCAATCCGCAAAGCCGGGGCCACGGGTATGCACTTGGCCCGTGGTGAACGGTCGATGCTCGATGCCTTCCAGTCGGCAGCAAAAACCGCCTCGATCAAAGAGGTCGGTGTGCTGGTTCCCTTGTACGACTTCTACCCGTCCATCGAGAGCTTCCTTGACACCACCGTCAAGAAAACCATCGACCAGGCCGAGACGAACCCCAGCCTTGAACCATTCGACATCCAATTGCTCCAGGTTCTGTTCCTCATCCGCTATGTTGATGAAATGAAAGGGAACGTGGATAACCTCGTGACGTTGTGTCTCGATCAAATCGATGGCGATCGACTGGCCCTGCGACACCGTATTGAAGAAAGCCTGGGACGACTTGAGAAGGAAACGCTTATCAGCCGCAGCGGAGACAACTACTTCTTCCTGACAAATGAAGAGCGGGACATCAACAAGGAGATCAAGCAGGTTGATCTCTCCAGCAGTGAAGAAGCCAAGCTCCAGGGCGAAATCATTTTCGAAGACGTGCTGAAGGGCCAGCGCAAGCACAAGTTCGGCGGCAACAGCATGTTGTTCGACTTTAATCGCCGTTGCGATGGTTTCCCTATTGGCAATCAGAAGGACGGGGCGCTGCTGGTCTCGGTAATCACTCCGCTGGCCGACGATTACGACGTGTTTGACAAGGGCAAGGCGATTCTCGAAAGCTTCACCGAGGGCGGTTACGTCCTGATTCGTCTGGGTAATGATGAAAGCCTGGGCCGGGAACTGCGAACATACCTTCAGACCGAGAAGTATCTGTCTCGCAAGAACGACGGCACGCTGACCGAATCCACCAAGCGCATCTTACGTGACAGTGCCGAAGACAATCGCCAGCGTCGGGAACGACTGACCACGCTTCTCGGCGAAATGCTGGCCGCTGCCGAATACTTTGTGGCTGGGCAACCGCTCAAGCTGAAGGCATCCACACCGATGGCGGCACTCGATGAGGCGATGGAATATCTCATCCAGAACACCTTCAGCAAAATGAGCTTCCTCAAACGCATTACCACCGAGGCCAACAAAGAGATTCAGGCTGTCCTTCGCAGCAACGACATCGCCAAGGAACAACTCTTGTTCCAAACGGGTGAGAACAACCCCGATGCCCTTGAAGACCTCCGCAGTTACCTGCAACTCTGTTCGACGAAGAGTCAGCAGGTTGTCCTGCACGACATGCTGGAGAAACGATACTCGCTGCGCCCCTATGGCTGGCCGGATGAAGAAGTTTTGCTGCTGCTGGCTCGACTCGTCGTACTGAGTGAAATCACTCTGATGATGGACTCCACTTTGTTGCCGATCGACAAGGTGTACGAAGCCATCACCACACCGGCCAAACGCCGCAAGATCGTCATTCGTAAGCGGGAGACTTCCGATCCCAAGGCGATTCAGAATGCCCGCAGCCTGGGCAAAGACCTGTTCGCTGAAATGGGACCGGATGGCGAAGACGGTTTGATGTCCTTCCTGCAAGGCAAGCTGCGAAGTTGGCAGCTTGCTCTTCAGGGCTACAAGCAGTTGGCCGACACCGGCAGTTATCCCGGCAAGGATGAAATCACTCAGGGGCTGACACTTATCAGTCGGTTGCAGGCCGACAAGGAAAGTCGCAAGTTCATCGAGCGGTTTAACACCCTCAAGAACGATCTGCTTGATCTCGTGGACCATTACCACGACCTGGAACATTTCTACGATCACCAGAAGGCGACGTGGGAAAAACTCCGCAAAGCCCACACCGCCTTCCAACTCAATCGGCTCGAACTGGAAAAGGACGATCAGGCTGGAACTGCTCTCAAGCGTATGCAGGAAATCCTCACGGCTGCCAGTCCCTACGGCCTCATCAAGGAAGCCGACGCCCTCATCAATACGGTGGATGGTGTCAATGCGGCGCTGCTGTCAGGACGCCGGACACAGGCTCTTTCGAAGATCGACGCCCACATTGCCACGCTCAACAAGGACATCGCAGCCGCTCAGGGTAACGCCAGCCTGCGAGCCGCTTGCCTGAAACCGTTGGAAACCTTGAAAGAGCAAGTGCAGAAGCAAGAGAGTCTGGCCCACATCACGCAGGCCGAGACGGAAGCACTCAAAGAGTTGGATGCCGCCATCGGCAGAATTGAAAAAAGTGTGCAGTATGCAGTGGGCGGTGGGCAGGAGGGAATAGGGAGTGAGCAAGACGAGGTTACGAACCACGGTGGCACGAATGTCGTGAAAGAAGACGACGTGAAACCAGCAATCAAGCCAAGACGAGTCATCAAACCAGTGGACTTGGTAGGATCAAACTACCTTGAAACACCGGAAGCGGCCAACGAGTTTGTAGACAAGCTGCGAGATCAACTGTTGCAGGCAATCAAGAACGGCGAACGCATTGAGATCCGATAAAATTTTGGTGAATTCGTCCAGCGACAGGTAGCATCACATGGCTAAAAGCAAAGCACCACTGACCATTTTCGTTTCGTCGTCGGTTTATGGGATCGAGGAATACCTCGACCAGGTCTATGCGCTGTTGAGTGAATTTGGATACGAAGTGTGGATGTCACATAAAGGCACAATCCCAATCAACCCGAACCAGACAGCGCTGGAATCGTGCCTGCGTGCTGCGGAGGACTGCGATCTTTTTTTGTCGATTATTACAACTCGCTACGGAAGTGGAGTGGTTGACGACCAACCGGGAGTAACTCATCAGGAACTGTTGAAGGCGATTGAAAAAAAGAAGCCCCGCTGGATTATGGCACATTCGCATGTCGTCTTTGCCAGGACTATGTTTCGCAAGCTGGGAGCGAAAAATTCCAAACAACGTATTGACCTGTTACACAAGCTGGGATTCTCCGATGGCAATGCAATGAAGAAACTCCGCAAATCCGAAGAACTTGTGATCGATGACTTTCGTGTGATTGATATGTACGAGGCTGCCATCCGAGATGACATGCAAGTCTATCAGGATCGCCACGGCAACTGGGTTCAAAAGTACATTGACGACCGCGATATTAATCTCTTCGCGACGTTTCAGTTCTCCCGATATCGACAAGTGGAAGCCTTCCTCCAGGAACAACTTGCGAATGTCGGCGCAATCACCGACAGGGTCTCCGCTGGAGAATCGCAATGACAAACAGGATTACTGACGAATTGCTGGCGAACGGAAAGTCCGCGACGGTCGAATTCAAAGCTTCCGTGATTTCAATGGCGGAGATCGGCATGGTTGTGTGTGCATTTCTCAACACCAAAGGCGGCGTTCTGATCCTTGGCGTTGATGGCGAGGGAGTCCCCGATCACGGGCTGGCCCCCGATTTCGCGAAGAATGTCGATGAATATCTTCGGAAAACAATTTCGCCGGCCATTCTCTTTGATGTCACTTATGACGAGGTCGCGGAAGGTTCCGTAGTCTGTGTTGGAGTTCCCGCCGGTCCGGATCGACCGTACGTCTTTGAGGACAAGGTTTACATCCGGCACGGTGAGCAAACTTTAGCCGCCACGCCGGACGGACTTCGTTCGCTGGTCAATGAAACCAACCGTGAAGTCCTTCGCTGGGAACGTCGCCCCAGCATGCAGTTTGATGCGGAGCAGATAGACCAACGACTCGTCGATGAGACCGTACGTCGATCCCAGCAGCGAAGGGGGTATGAGTACCCGGCTTCTGGCGACTTGTTATCGAAACTCGAACGACTGTCGTTAATTCGGTCCGGCCAGTTTACCAACGCGGCGGACGTCTTGTTTGGTCAGAAAGTCTCACAACATCACCCGCAGACACGATTACGAGCTGTGAACTACGAAACCGACAAGTCCGACACGTTTATTGATGAGCAACTCTACGAGGGCCCGGCATTTTCGATCCTCGACGACGCCATGGCGTTCCTCAAGCGAAATATCGCGATCGCATCGGAGTTCTCCGGTG
>JBDNFT010000343.1:0-3671 GCA_041689695.1 Planctomycetaceae bacterium
AGTTCCGGGGAGATTGTTGCTTTCGAGGGTCTAGTACGATTGAAAATGGCGTACGGTGGCGGCACAGAATTGGTGCACGCGCAGCCCGACGGTACGGTTGCTCAAAGCGGTACAACAATTGTGCGTCATTGTCCATTCGAGCAGGTTTTTGGAACCACTCCTAGTTTGGGAGTGCCGTATCATGTATTTCACGAAATTGAAGATACAGTAGGGCTGAAGAAATTTGGAAACGTTGTCGGGGTGTCGGAAGCAGCTTCGACGGGGATGCCGGTTTCGCGGATACATCAAATACCCACCCCACTTTCACTGGATCCGTTAGGCGTTACACATCTGTTTTCTACGAATGGAGAGATTTCAGTATCTACTGACGAGAATACAATTCGAATCGAGCGGGTTAAAAAATACGATTCGACGACATGTCTACGCACGGTCGTTCTAACGACCGAATCTGATTACCCGGTTGTTACTGAGGTATCGGGCCGGGACCGAATTGGAGATGGAACCACAAGCTCAGAGTTTGCTCGTCACTTTGCGAAGTTCGTGAATGTCGGCAACGGCTTTATTGCAGCGCAGATTGTCGTTTCTACAACTCGGCAAACTGCTTCAGGGAAGAATGCAGTTCAGGTATTTCACTCCGATGACCTAGGAGATAATTTGGTTTCCGAGGTTGACTTAGAGATTTCCTTTCCAGAGGACGCAACGGTATTTGGAATTGCGGAATTACCACCGGCTGAAAACGGTAAGCGGCGGCTTAATATGCTGAAATTGTTGCCGCAGGACATTGAGGCGAAGACGGTGTTGAATCCTAAATTGCAACCGCCCATTGAATTGGAGGCCCCAAAAAAACTCAGTGCGTTCTTGTTACTCAATTCTGCTGCGATTGTTGGGCTACTCTGTTTTGTTGGTTTGAAAATATGGAAACGGGCGGCGTGACGTCTGCTATAATCTTTCCTTAATTTGTAACGCTATTCAAACAGGTCGCCCTCCGTTTCTGGACATTCCGACTACGGCGGACAGTTAGGTTCACTAACGCATTTTTGTGAGTCGGCCAGTTCCCCATGCGAATAGGACGTCGTTGATGCGATTCTCAGCCGCCGGAAAGTTGCTCGTGATCTTGCCACTGTTAATTGGGTGTGATGGAGACGTTAAACATCAGCGTGTGTCGTGGATTAAGAAGGATTTAGGCACTGTTTTGGTAGCGCCCGGTGGAGTGAAAGTTCAGGACGTTATTGAGATTCCCAATGCTCACGAATCGCTGTCTTCAGACCTAGTCATTTCGGGAAAGAGTTGCTCGTGTGTTTCGGCGAGGCTACTAAAATCGAAGCTACAACCAAGAGAGCCTGGACTTGTAGAATTTCAGACACACTTTGATGGTGATGAAGGCCGAAACACCATCCAAATCACTTGCACTTCAAGTAGTCGTGGGCGGACTATCGATGTAGTAAATTTGCAAGTTTCCTCGACGATTGTACCGCGGATCGAAATGCTAAACTGGCCAAGAATTGTCCCATTTACGAAAGGCCGGTACAGTTTTGACGCAGTCGTCGTGGTGCGGACGCTCCTTTCAGAAGATGATTCTGAACTCTTAATCGCTGGTCCATCCACAATGAGTTGCACGATGAGCTTGCATTCTCAATTGGTCACCTTGGACTATTTGGAACGACATTTTGCCTGTCGGATTTCCGTATTAGGAGATGCTACTTCCGTTAGTCGCCCACCAATGCAACTCACCGTCAGGAATGGAGACCACGTTCTAAAGCCAATAATTGCATTTGCCCCGAGTGCAGAATATCGTGTCCATCCGCAGCGACCCTTCGTGCGGCTGAGCGGCGGCAGTACTAGTGAAGTGCGAGTTGTCATTGAATCTGATGACCCGTTCGTGGTGGCGGATGTCAGAGGGGTTGACGCCGTTTGGAAGGAAATGGAGTCTAGTGAATTCCACATCATAAACCTAAAGGTGCCACCGATCGAAAAACGCATGCGTCAGATCACTGTTCAAGTCGCGTTACAGAAAGGGGCCGAGACCGTAGAGTTGCCAATAAAGCTTTTGGTGATGCATTAATTTTTCTTGACTTAGCCGCTTCTAGACCGATTTTGGAAGCGGTCTTTATACTTCACTGCGACAAAAGCTCGTCGGGCGAGCCTCACAGCTAACTCTAATGTGTAAAGACCCGATATGAAAGCGCTGTATTTGCTGAAAGGCTGCACGGGATATGCATTTGCAACTTTTTAAAAAAGTGGCTCTGATTACAATTTAGTTCTCCATTGTCGAAACGCGGTGGGCTGCGAATTGATTGTTTCATTGCGTTTCACTGCGATTAAATATTGTCAGTCACTGTCCTACTCTCGGAGGTCTGGGCCTGATTTCTGTCAAACGTGTGAGGCTAATTGTTGAGACTCGGAAATCGAATTTTCGTTTGCATGATTCTGATAATCCATCTTCTCATTTTGCTTCAAACCATTCGGAATTCCAGTCCAACTGTGGACGAAGTATCACATCTTCCGGCTGGATTGAGTCATTGGAGGTTTGGGAGGTTTGATCTTTATCGCGTGAACCCGCCTTTTGTCTCCTTGGTGGCATCTGTGCCGTTGTTGTTTTGCGACTTCAAAGAAGACTGGTCGCAATATTCGTTCCAGAAGAACAAGCGGCTGGAATTCTCTGTTGGAAAGCGGTTCGTTGATCTGAATGGTGCAGATTCCATTCGGCTTTATCGTTACGGGCGGTTGGCGTGTGTTCCGTTTAGTCTCATCGGTGCCGTGTCCGTTTACTGGTTGGCTCGGAATTTGTATGAACCGGCGAGTGGTGTCGTGGCGATGTGTTTGTGGTGTTTTTCGCCGAATGTGCTGGGGAATGCGGCGATTATTACTCCGGATGTCGCTGGCGGTGCGTTGGCGATTTTGGCGGCGCTGGCGTTTTGGAAGTGGCTGGATTCTCCGAACTGGGGTCGTACAGTTGCAGCAGGGTTGGCGTTAGGGTTGGCCGAGTTGGCGAAAACGACGTGTGTGATTTTGTATGTTGTGTGGCCAGTGATGTGGGTTGTTTGGCGCTGGAGGTGCGGGCGGACGAAGCAGGAGGAGAATTCCCGCGTAGGAGACACGGGCAACATTGGGCAGTTGATCGTGATCTTCATGCTGGGGGTTTATGTCACGAATCTCGGTTATCTTTTCGATGGCTCGTTTCAACAGTTGAAAGATTATCAGTTTGTCTCGCACGCGCTGGGTGGGCCGACGGCGAGTCATGCGGAACCCAATAATCGATTTCGTGATTCGATGCTGGGCTATATCCCTGTGCCGTTTCCAGTGGATTACATTCATGGAATTGATTTACAAAAACTGGATTTCGAAGGTGAGCGTTGGTCATATGCAGGCGGCGTGCAGCAGAAGCGTGGTTGGTGGTGGTGGTACTTGTATGCGATGGCGGTGAAGGTGCCGCATGGGACGATGATCATTGTGGTGATGGCGGGAATAGCCTCGTGGGACAGGCTTCCAGCCTGCCGAATGTTAAGGAAACGCACTGGGATTTTGGAAGAAAAGGAAGAGGAAGAAGGCAGGCTGGAAGCCTACCCCACAAAGGATTGGCTGTTGTTGATTCCAGCAGTGTGCATTCTGGTGCTGGTGAGTTCTCAAACGGGGTTTTCGAGATACTTCCGTTATCTGTTGCCCGCTTTTCC
>JBDNFT010000344.1:0-9194 GCA_041689695.1 Planctomycetaceae bacterium
CAGTTCTACTTCCGTACGACTGACGTGACAGGTTCGACAAAATTGCTGGACGGTGCCGAAATGTGCATGCCTGGTGATAATGTTAAGGTTGAAGTTGAGCTTGGTAAGCCGATTGCTATGGAAGAGCAGAGCCGCTTCGCCATTCGCGAAGGTGGGAAAACTGTAGGGTCTGGCGTAGTTACCAAGATCCTAAAGTAACTTGTTGTTGATTATTGACTGTCTGCCGGCGGTTATTGCTGTCAGGCAGTCTGTTTTTTTTGCTGTTTTAGTGTCTGGTGAGAAGGTTTGTTGTCATGCGTGAGTATGTATGGCTGGAGTGTACGGAAACTGGGCAGCGGAACTACCGTGTTATCAAGGAAACACGTGGGACTGAGCGGCTAGAGCTCATGAAATATTGTCCCAAACTTCGTAAGCATACTCTGCATAAAGAGTCGCGCAAGAAGTAGAGTTCGTTGCGGTAGTGGATTGAACGGGTGTAGCTCAATTGGCAGAGCACCGGATTCCAAATCCGGCGGTTGGGGGTTCGACTCCCTCCGCCCGTGCTTTGGTGTTGACTGTCAGTTTTTATTGATCTAATTTTTTGACGAGTGTCAGATGTCGATTAAAGGCGGTAGTGCCTCAGTCTTGCCACAGTTGTTTCGGTTTGGCGTTTATAAGTCAAATCAGGGACGAATGGTTCGGCAATTTACGTTTTTTGCGGTGGCCGTGGTTTCGGCATTCGGGTGTATCACGCTCGCGAGCGGACCTATGATGTCGTACGATAGGGCAATTCAAGTCGGGGTGCCCGCTGCGATCTGGTTAGTTTGTTGTTGGGTGGCGTTTCGCGTCGTGAACTTTCCGAGATTTGCTGATTTTTTAGTTTCGGTTGAGTCGGAGTTAGAGAAGGTTACCTGGCCTGGTCGGCAAGAGGTGATTCAGGCGACTGTTGTTGTGTTGTTTACGATGTTTTTTCTAGGCTTGTTCCTGTTTCTCATTGACCTGCTTTGGACTTGGCTGTTTAGTTTTATTGGCTTCACTGACTACACCTCGAAGAGTTGAATTGGTGATGATGAGTATTTTGCAAACGGATGGGGCTGGTGATTGCATTTACTGTTCCCGTTTGTCAAGATGCGTGGCTCTGATTTTTCAGCCGAATTTTGATTTCTTCTGGATTTGATCAAGGGATTCTTATGGCCAAAGACGCAGTTGGTACGAGTTCTGCGGCCGGCGACATGCTGTGGTATGTGCTTAAGGTTCAGACAAATCGCGAGCGAACGATTCGAGAAGCTTTGTTGAAGAAAGTTCGGCTTGAAGAATTGGAAGAATTTTTCGGCGAGATCGTGATTCCATCTGAGAAGGTTGTTGATACTCGCGGCGGTGCCCCCAAGGAGCAGGACCGAAAGTTATTTCCCGGTTACATCATGATTAACATGATCTTGAATGACGATACTTGGTATCTGGTTCGAGATACAGGTGGTGTAGGAGATTTTGCGGGCGCTGCTGGCAAGCCAATGCCGATGGACCAGCATGAGGTCGATCGAATGTTGGGTCGTGCTGAGGCTCAGATGACTGCTGCTCCAAAAGTCAAGATCCAGTTTTCCTCAGGTGACTTGGTGAAAATTCGGGAAGGGACTTTCGAGAATTTCGAGGGCACGGTTGAGGGGGTTGATGAACATAATGGAAAGGTTTCGGTGTTGATCGAAATCTTTGGGCGATCGACTCCTGTCGAGTTGGATCATTGGCAGGTGGAGTCGGTTTGATTGAATTTGTCTGCCGTTTTTGTGTCGGTTTCTTTAGCGATTTGGGTTGATTGGTCATGGGAAAGAAGCGTGCAGTTACTGCGCAGATCAAGGTTCAGGTCACGGGCGGTCAGGCTACTCCAGCTCCGCCTGTGGGTACCGCACTTGGCCCGCATGGTGTTAATATCGGGCAGTTTGTGCAGCAGTTCAATGAGAAGACTCGGGACATGATGGGGATCACAATCCCTTGCGTGATCACGGTCTATAATGACAGGACGTTTGAGTTTGTTTTGAAGAGCCCTCCAGCCGCGGTATTGTTGAAGAAGGTGGCTGGTGTTGCTAAGGGTTCGGGTAATCCGCTGAGGACGAAGGTTGGCAGCGTAACTACCGCGCAGCTCGATCAAATTGCGAAGCAAAAGTACGAGGATCTGAATGCTTCGTCTCCGGAGCAGGCCCGCAAGATGATTGCCGGAACTGCGCGTAGTATGGGTATTGAGGTGATTGATTAGTTTTTGTGTTGTGGGTCATTGCTGGTTTCAGGTCGACAGATTGTTGGGTGCGAATAATGGCTGGTCAGTCGAAGCGGATGAAGTCGCTGTCTAAGAAGGCAGCAGCTTTGGGTACAATGCAATTGCCAGAGGCGGTTAAGGCGCTGAAAGGCTTGGAGGATACACTTCCAAAAGCTATCAAGAAGATTGGATTTGATCAGACGGTTGAGATTGCCGTGCGCTTGGGTGTTGACCCTCGGCAGGCGGATCAGATCGTTCGTGGGTCGATCGTTCTGCCACATGGCATTGGTAAGGCTCAGCGTGTCGTGGTGTTCGCCCAGGGTGAAAATGTCAAGATCGCTCAAGCGGCTGGCGCTGACGTCGTGGGCGGTAAAGATTTGGCTGACAAGATTAAGGACGGATGGCTCGATTTCGACGTGGCAATTGCTACTCCCGACATGATGGGTGTGGTGGGGCCGCTCGGGAGAGTTTTGGGTCCGCGTGGCTTGATGCCTAGTCCGCGTGCTGGCACTGTGACTCAGGACGTCGCGACTGCCGTGCGTGAGTATAAGGCAGGCAAAGTTGAGTTCCGCGTAGACAATGGCTCGAACGTGCATTGTGTGGTGGGACGAATGTCGTTTGATGCAGACAAGTTGACAGAGAATATTGAATCACTGTTGAGCTTTATCCGCAGTCTGAAGCCGAGCGCATCGAAGGGTGTTTATGTTCGCGGGGTGGTTGTGTCCGCGACCATGATGCCTTCGATTCTGGTTGCTGTCTAGCAACTGTGTCGATGCTTGGTTTGAGGTTGTTGCTTAGTTAAATTTATTGGTGAGTCGGTAGCAATGGGTCGTCAAGTTAAAGACATGGTGATTTCCGATATTCAATCGCGAATTGGCGATGTGAAGGATTTCATTGTTGTTGATTGCTCAAAGATTGATGCTATGACAGCCAATCGTTGGCGTCTGGGGTTACGGAAAGACAGGATCACGGCCCTGACGGTCAAGAATTCAATCGCGGCGAATGCTCTTAAGAAAAAGGGCATTGAAGGTCTGGATTACGTATTGGCTGGGCCTTCGACACTCATTTGGGGCGGCGATGATATTGTTGCCTTGTCGAAGGCTGTGGCCAAGTATGCCAAAGACATGCCCAAGATGGAAATCAAGGGTGCAAGCGTTGAGGGGCAGACTCTCAACGCGGCTGCCGTAGACAGCCTCAGCAAAAGTGCTGGGCGTTTAGAGACGATTGGGCAAATTGCTGGCTTGCTGCTGGCTCCAGGGGGCCAGTTGGCTGGTTGCTTGCAAGCACCTGGTGGCAAGTTGGCCGGTCAGTTGAAAACGTTGTCTGAAAAAGAAACTTCTGAGTGATTCAGCAGCTTGGTGTTCTGCTGATGTGTTTGATGTTAACGAAAAGCGTGTTACCGAAAAAGAAAGGTATTGGCAATGTCTGCTGAAGCAGCCACTGAATTTGATAGCAAGACGAAAGAGCTTGGCGATAAGATTGTTGGACTCACCCTGCTGGAAGCGAAGCGGGTTGTGGACTATCTGAAGGAAGTTCACGGTATTGAGCCAGCGGGTGGCGGTGCTGTGATGATGATGGGCGGGGGCGCTGCGGCTGCCGAGCCTGTCGTTGAGCAGACTGAGTTCGCTGTCGTGTTGACTGGATTTGGCGAGAACAAAATCGCTGTGATCAAAGTCGTCCGGGCTGTGACTGGGTTGGGCTTGAAAGAAGCAAAAGATCTCGTCGAAGGCGTGCCAAAGCCTTTGAAAGAAGGTCTATCGAAGGAAGATGCAGAGAAGCTGAAGGCCGAAGTTGCTGCGGCTGGCGGCACTTGCGATATCAAGTAATTGATATCCATGCACTCTGTTGTATGAGCTTTTCGTTGGCACTAGCCGGGGCGATCGTTGGTCGCCCCCGGCGGTGGAAAATGCCGATGGTTTGGGTGTTCGCCTGTTCGGCGATCATCCGTTTGCGAATGAGGGCTTGGCACTTAGTGTCCAGCGATCGTCATTTAGACCGAAATTTGATGTGGATGGCTCATAGAAGCAGGCAGCTGTCGAGTTGATTGGCAGGTGTCTTTCGTCGCGCGCCGTTCGCGGGGGATATTGAGCGCTGGCGGTGCTGCATCGGCTTGTGGTTTGTTGGCAGAAAAGAGTCCGAAGATTCGGATTGTGATTGTGCTGAATACGTTTGATTTTGGCGAGTCAGTGGTGGCTTGGCTCGCGTGTTGCGATTTTCTAATTGAAGGCAGGTCTCTGTATGCCGATTCCGTCTGTTCGTACTATCGACAAAGACGCAGTTCGTAACTTCGGAAAAATCAATGCCGAGTACGAAATTTCCGGACTGACTGTGATTCAGACTGCTTCGTATGCGCGGTTTCTTCAAGCGGATCGAACTTCGCGTGACCGTTTGGATATTGGTCTGGAAGCGATTTTGCGTGAAGTGTTTCCGATCGAAAGTTACGATGGACAGTTTCGCTTGGAATACGTGCGGTACGAGTTGGGAAAGCCCCGCTATACCCCGGCTGAGTGCAGGCAGCTTCGTTTGACTTACGGTATGCCGTTCCGCGTTTGGTTGCGGCTTGTGAAAGAGCAGCCGGTTGAAGAAGAGGTATATCTCGGCGATATTCCGATCATGATTGGTGGTGGTGAATTCATCATCAACGGAGCGGAGCGAGTCGTTGTGTCGCAGTTGCATCGTTCACCTGGGGTGGATTTTGTAATGGCTGAAGAAACGGCTAGCAGTGAACGCAAAACTCAGTCATGCCGAATTATCCCCGAACGGGGAAGTTGGATCGAATTGCTTGTCAGCAAGCGTGAGGCGATTGGCGTCAGGATCGACCAGAGCGGGAAATTTTCTGCAGTGACATTGCTGCGTGCGATGTCCAAGGACTATTCGTCCGATGCTGCAATCATTCGTTTGTTCTACGCGACTGAAACGCTAAAGATTACTCCAAAGACCGTTGCTGCCGAGTTGCTGGGCAAATATTCCGTCGAGAATGTGATCTTTCCGGAGAAGCATGAACGTGCCGGTGAAATCGTCGTAGATGCCGGTTATGAGATCAGTGATCTGGTTGCTGAAGAGTTGATCACGTGCGGTGTGAAGAGCGTCGAGATCGTTTCCGATGCTTCGGATTTGTTGATGTTGAAGACGCTCGCGGAAGACGGAACATCGACTCACGAAGAGGCTTTGTTGAAGATCTATCAGCGACTCCGTCCTGGTAATCCTCCGAATCTGGACAAAGCGACGGATTTGTTCAACGAGAAGTTCTTTGATGTCAATCGTTATCGACTTGGCCGCGTCGGTCGTTTTCGCATCAATCGCAAGTTTGCTCAGGATATTTCAGATGAAGAGATGACACTGAAGCCTGAAGACTTCATTAATGCGATGAGGTATATCGTTCGTTTGCGTATTGGTGATGACACAGCGCAGATCGATGATATCGACAATCTTGGCAATCGCCGTTTGCGAACGATTGATGAATTGGCGGCTGACGAAATTCGCAAGGGTTTTCTGAAGTTGCGTCGTACGGTTCAGGAGCGTATGAGTCTGAAGGAAGTCGATGCCATGACTCCTCGGACGCTCATCAATCCGAAGAGTGTGTCTGCGGCCATTGACTATTTCTACGGTCGCAGTGAATTGTCGCAGGTGGTTGACCAAACTAACCCGCTGTCAATGTTGGCACATGAACGACGATTGAGTGCTCTTGGTCCAGGTGGTTTGAATCGAAAGCGTGCTGGCTTCGAAGTTCGCGACGTTCACATTTCTCACTACGGACGTATTTGCCCGATTGAAACGCCTGAAGGCACGAACATCGGTCTGATTTCCAGTTTGAGTATTTATGCGCGTGTGGATGACTACGGTTTCTTGATCTCGCCTTATCGGATTGTAAAGAACGCCAAGGTAACCGACGAAGTCGTCTGGTTGCGTGCGGACGAAGAAGCTTCCGGCATGGTGTGTCCGGCGGATACGCTTGTTGAAGACGGGATGATCGCTGAAGAACGCGTTCTCGCGCGTACAAAAAGCGATGTTGTGTGGATTGATCGTAAAGAAGTTCAGTACATTGACGTTGCTCCATGTCAGATGGTTGGTGTTTCCGCCGGTCTGATTCCGTTTCTTGAGCATGACGATGCTAACCGCGCTTTGATGGGATCGAACATGCAGCGTCAGGCAGTGCCGCTGTTGATTTCTGAGCGTCCTGTTGTTGGTACTGGGATGGAGCCGTATGTTGCTCAGAATTCCGGGATGGTTTTGCGTGCAGAAAAGTCTGGCAAAGTCACATTTGTCGATGCATGCAATATTGAAATCGATGGACGACGCTATCCTCTGCGTAAATACACGCGGCTGAATGAGCGTACCTGTTTGAACCAAAAACCTATCGTCGCCATGGGCGAGCGTGTCAAAGCAGGACAGATCCTGTGTGATAGTGCTGGCACAAAAAGTGGTTCGCTGGCATTGGGTCGGAATGTGCTTGTCGCGTTCATGTCGTGGGAAGGTTACAACTTCGAAGACGCAATTATTCTGTCAGAACGCTTGGTGAAGGAAGATGTTTACACGTCTATCCACCTTGATGAGTTTGACGTTGAAATTCGTGAGACGAAGCTGGGACGTGAAGAGTTTACTCGCGACATTCCGAACGTGAGTGAAAAGGCCCTCCGACATCTTGATGATTCGGGTGTTGTTAAGATTGGAACGCGAGTCAATCCAGGTGACATTCTTGTCGGTAAGGTGTCTCCGAAGGCAAAATCTGAACTCACGCCGGAAGAGAAGCTGTTGCATGCGATCTTTGGTCGTGCCGGGGAAGATGTAAAGAACGAAAGCCTGGAAGTGCCGAGCGGTGTCGGCGGCATCGTAATTCATACGGAGAAGTTTTCTCGCCGGATGAGTTTGTCGGAAATTGAACGCAAGCGATTCGAAGACGAGCTCAAGAAGGTCGAACTCGAGAACAACGTTGCGATTACCGAGTCATTCAAGGCGTTTCTGGTCGGGTTAGAAGCCGCGCTTGAGCAGCCTGTCGCAGATGCTGACGGTCGGGCACTTGCCAAATTGGATGATCCAAAGGTAGTCGCTGACTACGCGCGGAGATTCCACACCCACTTCGAAGACATGGATATTCGCAGCCCTCAGAAAAAGACTGCTGCTCGCAAAGTGGTTCGTGAAAACTGGGTTCTGGTCGAAGACGTTATTGATCGTGAAGATCATCGCTTGAACAGCATGAAGCGCGGCGACGAATTGCCGAGCGGTGTCTTGCAGATGGTGAAGGTGTATGTCGCATCTAAGCGACAGATTTCGGTCGGCGACAAGATGGCTGGACGTCACGGGAACAAAGGGGTGATTTCCAAGATACTACCAATTGAGGATATGCCGTTCCTTGAAGACGGAACACCTGTGGACATCATCTTGAATCCGCTGGGAGTTCCGAGTCGTATGAATGTCGGGCAAATTTTGGAAACTCATCTTGGCTGGGCAGCCGCGAAGATGGGCTATCGAGCAATTTGCCCGGTGTTTGACGGTGCTCCAGAAGAAGAAGTGCGACAGGCCATGGCGGAAGCAGGTCTTCCAGAAGATGGCAAGTCGTATTTGTACGACGGCCGCACAGGCGAGCGTCAGGAGCAGCGAACAACCGTTGGTCAGATTTACATGCTGAAGTTGCATCACTTGGTTGATGACAAAGTGCATGCCCGAGCCACAGGGCCGTACTCGCTCATTACCCAGCAACCGCTGGGCGGCAAGGCTCGCTTTGGCGGTCAGCGTTTTGGAGAAATGGAAGTGTGGGCCTTGGAAGCCTACGGAGCGGCCTACATTCTTCAGGAGCTGTTGACAGTGAAGAGCGACGACGTCGAGGGACGTACGAAAATCTACGAGAGCATGGTCAAAGGCGAAAACACATTGGAGGCTGGAACACCAGCCAGCTTTGACGTGTTGAATAATGAGATTCGCGGGCTGTGTTTGAATCTGCAGCTTGAAAAAGCCGTCAACTGAGCCGGTATAGAACAACGTCCTGATCCAAAAGACTGAAGCCGAGCCGGACATTCCGGCTTGGACACTGATTCTTGAGCCTCCACTTTGAGGAGATTCGTTCGTGAGTGCGACCGAAGGTACATTTGATCGAGTTAATGACTATGCCGCTGTAAAAATCAGTCTGGCAAGTCCACATGACATTCGAAGTTGGTCTTTTGGTGAAGTCAAAAAGCCAGAAACAATCAACTATCGAACCTATCGCCCTGAACGCGACGGTTTGTTCTGCGAGCGTATTTTTGGCCCTGAAAAGGACTGGGAATGTGCGTGCGGAAAATATCGCGGCATGAAATACAAGGGAATGATTTGCGATCGCTGCGGTGTGAAGGTCACACACAGTCGTGTGCGCCGCAAACGCATGGGCCATATTGAACTTGCTGCACCGGTTGTGCATATTTGGTTCTTCAAGTCGATGCCAAGCCGCTTAGGCGCGCTGCTGAACATGAAGACGACTTCACTGGAAAAGGTAATCTATTTCCAGGATTACGTGGTCATTGAGCCGGGTGACACTCCTCTGAAGAAGTGTCAGATGCTGACGGAAGAAGAAGCACGTCAGGCGAAGCGAGACTACGGCGACGGTAACTTCGAAATCGGCATGGGGGCCGAAGCAATCAAGAAGCTGCTTGCCTCAATGCGCCTTGCGGAATTGTCTGGAGAACTGCGCACAGAACTGGCGAAGACCGGCAGTCAGCAGAAGATCAAGGATCTGATCAAGCGACTGAAGATCGTTGAAGCACTGCGCGACAGCGAGAATAAGCCTGAGTGGATGGTGCTGGACGTCATTCCCGTGATTCCACCGGACCTGCGTCCGTTGGTTTTGCTGGATTCCGGCAACTTTGCCACCAGCGACCTGAACGATCTTTATCGTCGAATTATCAACCGCAATAACCGACTCAAAAAACTGGTGGATCTGAACGCGCCCGAGGTGATTGTACGCAACGAAAAGCGTATGTTGCAGCAGTCGGTTGAC
>JBDNFT010000345.1:0-1311 GCA_041689695.1 Planctomycetaceae bacterium
CCGTAGTTGTGTTCCATGTGATAGCCCTGATTCTTCAATGTGTTGAAAGTTTCGTTCTCGATTTTCCACCGCGATCGTCCGCCGCGCATGATGTGGTACACGTTGTCCGGCGTCAGCACGAAGTCAGTGATCCAACTGAAGAGTTCTGGTGCTGAAGAGTTCTGGTGCCATCCATCCGAGTTCTGGTGCCATTCATCTGAAAATCTCAGTGTGCGTAAAGCAGGCAGTTTTACGAAGTTGGATTGACCGGGGGTTTACTTGAATGCTCGGCGGGCGGAATTGATGCTGATGGCACGGTTGTGGCCGCGTGCTTCGGCAGCGGCCTCCATGGACTTCGGGCGACCAACGCTTGAACGGAACCATTTCCGGAAATTCAACACGCAGTCAACCCACAGTTCTGTCGAGATCCCAAGACGCTCAAACAGGGGTTCCAGATTCGCTGGCATCGCGCCGCGTTTGTTGCTGCGGATCTGGCGACCTGTCCAGTCCAGCAGTTGCAGATAATCACCAAGCCCCATCGACAGACATCCCTTGTTTGAGGCTCGACGAACGGTCTTCTTCGCACGCGCACTCTGACGTTTCGGTTCCAGCGGAATCGGAGCCAGCCAACCCGCACGCTCACCGTGCTCAATGCGATTGTCCTGAGCTTCCGGAGTCGAAACTTCTTCCGCCGTTTTCAAATCCACGATGCGGTCCTGAGCACTCGTGAAATCACTTGACTCAGGACTCACGGCGATATTCGCTCGGACGGGATTCAAATCCACGTACTGCATGCAGGCCAGAATCGCAGCACTATCCAGCAAAATCTGTCCGCGAAATCGACCCTCCCAAAAGCGGCCAGAACATTGGTCTTGCTTATTCGCGACTTTTGCGACTCGCTCTGACAGGAACCGCATGAACCAGGAAATGCTCGACAGGCGGACGCGCTTTTCCTTCAGGGCTTTCGCGTCGTTGCGAATCGAGTTCAATTCAAACTCCGTCGGTTCGGCCGGAAGGCCGTCTTCCGTCTTGCGAGCCGGACACAGCAGCCACCACTTCCGAGCCACTTCTTCATCCGACCATGTCTCTACCACATCATGCCGACTGCGTAGAATACAGTGGAAATGGTTACTCATCACCGAATACCCAAGTACCTCAATCCCCATGATTCCCGCCAGAAATTCCAGCCGCTGACGAATGAGTTCCCGCCGATGTTCATAATCCGTCCCGGTCAACGGATCGTGTCCGCAGAGATACGCCCGGCGCACGCATCGATTGATTCAATGCACCACCTGAATCTCGCCCGCCGCCAACACATCCCGCCGATTCGTC
>JBDNFT010000346.1:0-3408 GCA_041689695.1 Planctomycetaceae bacterium
ACGTGGAAGGAACTGGTCAACCTGTTAGCTATTACTCCGCCGAAGGAATCCGACCTGGGACAGGTCGAACTACGTACGCAGATCTGTCTCAGATCTGCATCCTTCGGCATGGCTGATCGCAGGCGGCTGCTTGGCCTGCAGACTCGGTCATGGTAATTCTTTTCCTGCCGAACAACTAAGCAACGTGGAAGGAACTGGTCAACCTGTTAGCTATTACTCCGCCGAAGGAATCCGACCTGGGACAGGTCGAACTACGTAGGCAGATCTGTCTCAGATCTGCATCCTTCAGCATGGTCGATCAAAAGCGGCTGCTTGGCCTGCAGACTCGATCATGGTAATTCTTTTCCTGCCGATCGACTACGGTTCCCGACTCTCTCGTCCTGCAATGCTTGCCGTGAAAGGCGTAATCCTCAACGTCCCGGAAATTCCTTCCCGAAGAATGCCATCCGAATTCTGAAACATTGTCGAAATGCGAACAACTTCGCGAGCTTCTTCCACCGTGACGTCGACAAGACGCACTTCGCCAACAAACGATTGCGGAACTTTCGTCTCCGGGTCGCTCAGAATCTCAGAAGTGAATTCCGCTCGACAGCCCCGGCGAATCCGCAGCGAGACCGGAAGTGCCACATAACCTTCAATCACGATCACTCGCGTATTCACGATTTCGGCAATTGGATCGGTCTGCTGAACGGACTCACCGACAGATTTGAGAACCTGTGTGACAAGACCATCAAATGGTGCCTTGATGCTGTGAGCTTCCAGTTCGGCAAATGCCTGCTTGCCGCGAAGGACGTTGAGCTTTTGCTGATCCCGCCGCACTTCCTCTTCCAAAGCACTGCTGGCTGCGGCGAGTTTCAGCCGGATCACATCACCTTGCGGAAACGGAGGCTGGCTGGAGGTACTTTCCTTGTTCCCCTTCATCACGATCGAATATTCATGCTCCGCCGACTCCCGCTGCTGCGCGGCCAGTCGGACTTCAGAATCCACTTCTGCAGTCGCCTTCGCAACTTGGTACTCAGCATTTGCGACACTCGTATCGAGCGACGCGATCGGATCGCCCGTCACGACCGTCTGTCCCTCAGTGACAAGGATCTCGGCCAAAGTTCCGGTTCTCTGAAACGAAAGCTTCGCCCGATCCTGGAATCGAACGTGAACGTCTTCAATGACAATCAAATCTACAGATTTTTCTGCTGTAGCTGAGGTCGGCGAAGCAGACTGATGCCCCTGTACTTCTTCCGCTGGGCAATCGTCGCCAAGCCCAGCAACGGGCAGCAGGAGCAGTAAACCAATGATCAAATGCAACATGCGGCGAATTCTGCTAGAAAACAAACCGTAAAACCCAGGCACCAACTTGTACCGTGAGGGAAAGAAATCTTCCACGATGCAGCATCACAATGACAACATTCAAATCACGTTTTGGCAAGTTTTAGGTCGAATCGTATGTCCCACTGTCAGTGCGTTTGCCACTCCGCTGATCCGATAATGTAAAACATGAGGTGCATGAAATGTCCTTTGAGTCGATCCCAGGCTGGTGCAATTTTGAGTCAGTTTACGACCGGATGGTTGCCACGATGCCGATCGGTGCCAATGTGGTCGAGGTCGGAGCATGGCTGGGACGTTCAACGGCTTATCTAGCAAGAGCCTGCCAGGCGTCTCGCAAAGACATCCGCCTTTCTGTCGTCGATACCTGGGAGGGAAGTTCACTGGAAGGCATGTACAATGACACTCTGCTGGAATCACAGGGATCTGTTTTCGATCAATTTCGCCGAAATATGGAAGCCGCTGGAGTCTGGAACCATTTGACCGCAATCAAAAGCACGTCTGTCGAGGCCGCGCAGCAGTTTCCGAACAACAGTCTTGATTTTGTATTCATTGACGCGGCCCATGATTTTCATTCCGTCGTTGCTGATATTCGTGCGTGGTGGCCAAGAATTCGGATTGGTGGCTGGATTGGTGGACATGATTTTGGAATGTGGAACGGCGTTACACAAGCGGTACAGAAATCCTTCTCGACGTTTGAAGCAGTCCCAGAGGCAACATCATGGCTACTGCAGAAGAATGCAGACAACGATTTGCGATTGTTTCCACTCCCTCCAAAAATCGGTGTTGTGACACCGTGTTTTCGACCTGATCCGGATGTGCTCCTGAAATGCCTTTTGAGTGTCTATGCACAATCAATGCCCTGCGTACAGTTTCTTGTTGGTGATGGAGAACCGGTTCGCATACCCGAACGTCCTCTGTATACACGAGTTGCTTCAATTCCAGGACCACATCGAGATACAGGAAACGCAGCAAGGGCCGTTGGATGCACTCTAGCGATTGCAGAAGGTTGCGATGCCATTGCCTTCCTGGACGCCGACAACTGGTACATGCCGAAGCATTTGGAAGTCATGTTGAGTGCCTGTGCAAAAGAAAAGGCGGTCATCGCATCGAGCGGACGAACGCTTCATGCCCTTGATGGATCGATCCTTGGGCAATGTCCGGACGTTGATGGGAAGGAGTTCGTGGATACGAATTGTATGTTCTTTATGCGACCGGCATTTGGACTACTCAATGCGTGGGCAGGAATTCCGGAATCTCTGCGACTGATCGGCGATCGTGTTGTTTGGAGGAAAGTGATCAAATCCGAACTACCGCGAGTACATGTTCCGATACCGTCGGTCTGCTATCGAACGATGTACCGGCGACACTATGCGATGTTTCAGAAGCCAATACCGAAAGGCGCAAAGGTCCTGAAAGAAGGACCAAACGGTATCGAGGCGGCAATTGATTCGAAATGAGTTATTCTGGCTTAAACGGTTCTTCAACGGGTCGATTGAAATTCAGCGTAAACGAACCGAATCGTTCTCGTTCAGCACCAGCATCTTCCCATCCGTATGAGTACGTGCCAACGTGCCAGAGTCGAATCGTGGTGTCGGCCATGATTCGATATCCACACTGTTTGGCTCGCGTGCAAAATGCGTAGTCTTCGGCTAGATACCAATGACCATCCTGAAAAGGAGCGGCCATTGGTAGAAAGAAAGGAATCATCGGTCGCCGGAACCGTTCGTTGCACATCGGTAGGTTCAGTTTCTCCTGCACGTCCCGATAGACCTCACGGCGGATGTGAAGAAATCCAGTGCCTGCATACAGCAAGTCGATCAGCCCTCCGTCTTTTCCAAAGACGACTTGCGGTGCCCCGGGCATCACGTGGCACGCCAAAGCTCGAACACCCTTCTGCGGATAGATTCCGCAGACAATCGGAAGATCGTGCGACCTTAGCCGGTCTACGGCATCTGGATGGAACGCGACGTCGGAATCAATCCACATGGTCTCCTCAAAACCATCCATGAGTGCGTCCGTGGCCATTTGGTTACGCCCCTGATCGATAGCCGCATAGCCGGGCACCAAACGAACGACGTATCCTCG
>JBDNFT010000347.1:0-5182 GCA_041689695.1 Planctomycetaceae bacterium
ATCGGGGCCATAGATCAGGTTGTTGGCACCGTGATGAGTGTCCGATGAATCAACGCCCTGCAGCATGATGATGCGAACGTCAGCCACGTCGTCGCCGTCGGTATCTTTCAGAAACAGCATTTCTGGCGCGCAGGTGACGATAACGCCGCCATTCCAGAATTCAAAGCCCAGCGGATTCTGCACGCGAGCGAACTCGGTGACGCGATCGGCCCTTCCATCGTTGTTGTCGTCGTGAACAATGACGAGAGCGTCGTTCATTTCCTTCAGCGGTTCCCACTTAGGATACGTCGGCCAGACAGCGACCCATAAACGGCCTTTGGTGTCGAACTGCATCTGCACCGGATTCACCAATTGTGGAAACTGTGCTTCATCCGCAAACAGGCTGACTTCGAAGCCTTCCGCGACGGCCATGTGCTTGATGCCTTCTTCGCCGCTGATGTATTCCAGCTTGCCTTCCTTCATCGCGCTGGAACTCTTGCTGCCGCCGCCGACGTTCGAAATCACTTCCACCGGCTTCGGCACGTTGCTGTCGTCGATCGCAATGTCTTTACCCTGGGCCACGGCCCAAACTCGGGCGTCGCGGTTCATGGTCATTACGTCGAGCATCGACAGTTCGTGCTGCAACACAACGGCGTTGGTTTGGTCGTTGACGAATGCCAGGGTGGACCGCCCACCCCAGACGTCATTGCCGTCACGAGCGCGGTAGCGGTTGTTCCAGTGATAGCTTTTATCGACAACAGATTCTCGCAACGGCTCCATCGAACCTGAAGAGGCGACCGGTTTGCCAAGTACCGCAGTTGCAATGACTTCGGCCAGCTGGCGATTTCCTTCCACCGTCAGATGCACTCCATTGATCGTCAGCGGCGTGCGAGCGGCCTTGAACAGTTCCAGCGACGGGTGAAACAGATCCACAAACGCAACGCCCGCTTCTTTAGCGGCCGCTTCGGTGGCGACGGTGTAGGCTTCCAGTTGAACATTGTGAGCCTTCCCGTCCGGCACGTTCGGGTTGCCGGTGCTTTCATGAGCAATCGGGCTGAACAGCACAATCCGCGGGAACGATTTTCCGTTGGCTTTTGAGCCACGTGTTTTCTTCACGAACGCGACCAGTTTCTGCTGGTACTCAGCCGCCTTTTCGACGCCGTCGAATGATTCGTTGTAGCCGAAGAACGCGAAGACCACGTCGGCTTTTGCGTGCTGAAGGAACTCGGTGATCGACGCGGCACCCTGGCTGCGAGGAAACGAATCCGGTCGATCTCCACTGGCGCTCATGTTACGGAAACCAACCTGTTTGCCCTGGAGTTCGCTTTGCAACAGCGTCTCCATCCAGCCGTCATGCTGCATGCGATCCGGCAGACCGTTGCCAAGTATGGCGACGACATCGTCCTTCTGAAAAGAAAACGGCAGCGGGTCCCTATAGTCGGCGGGCACGTCGGCCAAAGCTGGTTCGTTGGACGGCGTGGAATCGCCCTGGCCGCCACCAGCTTTCGCGGGGGCTCCTGGCTTTCCGTCGTAAGTCAGATACGTCAGCTTGCCGCCGTTCTTGATATCAATTTCCAAAACTTCCGGAGCCGCCAAGTTTACGGCGCGGAAGACTTCGTTGCGATCCGCATCCAGCAGTGTGATGGTGAAGCCATTCAGTCGACTCTCGAAACCACTACGATTCCAGACGCCTACTTTTTCAATATCCACAGCCGTTTTCAGATCCACTTCCCACCACGGATTCGTCGAACCGTCGTTGGTTGTGTGAGTCTGTCCGCCTTTGTTCCAGTCGGAAGACTTGTTTCCGTCGAGTGCTCTGGCAGCTTTGCCGTCGCCATTGGTGCTGGACTGAGTTGCGGTTCCTTCTTTGGCGATGTTCTTGCCGCCGCTGATGACTTCCACTTCGGCCAGAGTCAGAATGCGTTTGTCGCCAGGAAGTTCGATGCGGACAAAGCGAGCTGGCTTGCCGGTGGCCAGCATTCCGGCTGATGGCTCAACCGACGCTGCCGCGTCCGCCTTGGCATATCGCGTCAGCAGCCCATTTGCTACTACCAAAGTAGCGAGCGACATGGCCAGCATGAAAACATATTTTTGCATCGGTCAGTTCTATCCTAATGGTTAAAGCACGATTAATAAGCGTGTGAGATGACCTTCAATTCACCTTCATGCTACACTAACAGGATTCGATTGCACCAGAAAGCCATACTCATATGCTTGAAATTACAATATGCCGACTTGTTATTTGTCTGATCACCGTGTTATGCGGAACGATGGGTGCTGCGGTCGCGCAGGAAGCGGGTGTTGATTCGTCGGCGAAGACGTTTCACGAATTAAAGGTCTCTGGAGCACTTCGGTCAAGCTACCGCAACCAAGAAGCAGTAGCTGTCTCAACGAAAGTTCCCGAACCGCAACTGGACGTGTTTCGAAAAGACATTCAGCCGATTCTGACCAAGGCCTGCGTTCAATGTCATGGCCCGGAAACTCAGAAAGGCAATATTCGCATCGACACGCTGAATCCCGACCTGCTGCACGGCGACGATGTGAATTGGTGGCTGGAAGTGATGGCCGTGTTGAGCAATGGTGAGATGCCACCAGTGGATGAAGCGGAACTGGCGGACACTGATCGCAGCAAGATCGTGGAATGGTTGTCTTCGGAAGTGCAGACAGCTTCGACCGTGCGTCGCGCGGAGCAGGGGCATTCTTCTTTTCGCAGGATGACGCGTTACGAATACAACTATGTGCTGCAGGATTTGCTTGGACTTCCATACGACTTTGCAAAAGATCTGCCACCCGAAGCGGCTTCGGAAGACGGCTTTCAGAATAGTTCTGAGATGCTGCACATGTCCGCAACGCAGTTTTCAACCTACCGCGATTTAGCGCTGAGTGCTTTGAAGAAAGCAACCGTGACCGGCTCGCAGCCCGCAGCTATTTACTGGGGCGTGTCGATGCAGGCTGCGGCAGCCGAGGAATGGAAGAAGCAGGACAACGAGCTGGAGAAAATCAGGCAGGAGCACAAAGACGATCCCGGGAAATTGCAGCAGGAACTGGATCGAAAAACGGAAGAGTTTAAGGGTCGAAAAAATGGCGTTCATTACAAGGAGCTCAGCACCGAACGAGCTGCTGGAGTTTCCTGGAATTATGGCGGCGCGAAGTATGCCTGGCCGCCGACGCAAACGAGACCCGAAGTCGCGGCGAATTTTGATCACGTTGTCATCATTCCGCCGAGACAGAAGCTGATTGTTGAACTAGGCGATACCGTGCCGGATGAAGGCACGATGCGGGTCCGAGTTCGTGCGTCACGAGTGTCGGCTGATGAACCACGTATCCCGAGTCTGCAGTTGGAATTCGGTTGGCAGGCAAGCAACGATTCGCAGGCTTCCGTCCGCATTAGTGACCATGACATTGCCGTCGATGCCGTTCCGGGGCAGCCCGAGTTTTATGAATGGGATATTCCGCTGAGCGAAGTTTATCCTCGTAATTCCGTCCGCAGAATTTCGCAAATGGGCGATTTGCCAAGCCCTTCTGAGTACATCAAACTTGTGAACAGTTCGGCGTCTCGAGGCGACATTCAGATTGATTCCATCGAAGTCATCGCGCCAGTTTACGACACATGGCCACCGAAATCTCACAAACGAATCTTCTTCAACAGCGAGAGCCAGGCAGACGAAACTGTTTATGCAAAGGAAGTGCTGACTCGCTTCATGACACGTGCCTGGCGGCGACGTCTGACGGATGCCGAAGTTGATCAGAAGCTGGCGTTGTTCCAGAAGATTCGACCCGAGTGCGGTGACTTCCAACAGGCCATGACTGAAGTATTGGCGACCGTATTGGCATCGCCCAGATTTCTGTATCTCGTGCAAGCAGGTTCGGAACACCCGGACGAAGGGCATTCGCCGGCAGACCAAACGCACTCCGAACGGCTCAGCCATGACGAACTGGCGACTCGACTTTCGATATTCCTGTGGTGCAGTGCGCCTGACGATGAATTGCTCAACCTTGCCGCATCGGGGCAACTGAGCGACGTTGATGTGCTGACAGGTCAGGTCAAACGAATGCTGGCAGATGCACGAGCCCGACGATTTTCGCAGCAGTTTGTGCGGCAGTGGCTGGGCATGGAGCTGCTGGATTTTCTGAACGTGGACCGCAAGGTTTATCCGCAGTTTGATCCTTCACTCAAGGAGGCCATGCAGGAAGAACCGATCGCCTTTTTTCAGGAAACCCTGCAGAACAATCACAGCGTTCTGGATTTTCTGCACACGGATTATGCGATGGTCAACGAACGACTTGCTCGGCACTATGATCTTCGCGACGTGTACGGCAACCACTTTCGACGCGTGCCGCTGAATCCACAACTTAACCGTGGCGGCTTGATGACGCAGGCGGGATTGCTGGCCATGAACTCCGACGGCAAAGACTCGCACCCGTTGAAGCGAGGCATCTGGATGCTGGAAAGTTTGCTGAACGATCCACCTCCTCCACCGCCGCCTGCTGTTCCCGTGATTGATCTGGCGGACCCTGAAATCGCCAAGCTCACTCTGAAGCAACGTATTGAGAATCATCGAAACCAGCCAGCCTGTCTGTCGTGTCATGTGAAGATCGATCCCTGGGGAATCGCCTTCGAAAACTACGACGCCGTCGGCAGTTGGCGAACCGAGATCCAGGGGCAACCCGTCGATGCGTCAAGTCTTCTATTCAACGGGCAGAAACTGGATGGCGTTGATGCCTTGAAACGATTCCTGTTAGAAAACCGTCAGGATCAGTTCACGCGAGCGATGGTCCACAAGATGACAACTTTCGCCTTGGGACGACCGTTGACGTTCGGTGATCGAGCCGGCGTTGACCATATCACCGCCAGACTTCGCCAGCAAGATGATGGACTGGCAACGATGGTGACTCAGATCGTGCTCAGCGATCTGTTTCAGCCAAAATAATTCTTGCAGACCTTCACCTTCCCAATGGCAGGGGCGATTGCAGCGATGGTGAGGGGCAACGCCGTTCAGGATTCATAAACCCGATCACAGGTGCCATGCACCCGCAATTTGTCATGCACCCGCAATTCGTCAACACAATTGAAGGTAAGCAGATTAGCGAAGTCAAATGCGACTAATTTGCTTACCGCGAATCTTCTTGCCTGAATGAAAGCGACGCATCTGAATTTCGATCTGGAAGGCAGAAAAACGCAGAAAAAATAATCGCATCCATG
>JBDNFT010000348.1:0-5255 GCA_041689695.1 Planctomycetaceae bacterium
GCGATCGGCGACTTTCAGACCGCGGCATGTCACCGCGTACGTACTGGGAGTTGTCAGTTCAAAAGCCGGATCTGCGTGACCAGCCAGCTCCATCAATTCTGCATACAAATTGAAGTGGCGAGTTGTCACCAGATCGACGATCGACACACACACTCGCTTCTGCAGCAATGCAGCGCACTTTGCAACAAAGGCGCGACGATTTTCGGGTCTGTCTTTGTTGGCCGGGCTCACAATTTCCACGGCGGCCACTAACTGGCGGCCTCGGCTTTGATCGTACACGAGGACTTCGTATTCGTACTGATCGGCCAGTTCAAGTTCCGAGATTGAGGTAGGAGCAGGAGCAGTCCAGACGGCTGTTGCAACTCCGCCTGCATCGTCCGAAGCAGACAGTCGTTTAGGTTCGTCATCTTCATAGGCGCAGACGTCAATTTCAAAAAATGCCCCCAAGTGGACTCTGGGTTCGGCCGTAAAGTCTTCCGGCAGATGTTTCACTAATCGTTGAATCATCGTGGCGGGCCACATCCCGTGAAAACCTTCCCACGACGACCTGGTCCAGATTGGCGGACGAAAATGATCTTTCAGCGGCATAATTGACCCCTCATTATTCTATCAGGCAAACACGAGATTCAAAGTGCGAATTGCTGAGTCACAAATCGTGGCCGGTACGCGAATGGGCTCGTACGCCTAATTCTGCGGCTCTGTTGTTGGCATTTCCTTGGAGGCTGGTGGATCTGCCGCCGCAGTCCCCGCCGAAGGTTTTACGGCCTCAGCATTCGACTGCTGAGGCTCAGCTTCCTTCACAAGCTCCAGCAACAGTTTATGAGCTTCCCGATAGCGCGGTGCCTGTGCCAGCGCCAGCAAGATATGCCGTCGCGCGGATTCTTTATCGGTATCCTTCAGCAATGCAGCAATGCGAAAATGCAGACGAGCGGCATCATCCTTCTGTAATGTCAATAAACTCGTCAATGCACTGATCGCTACGTCTATTTGCCCAACAGTCTCCGCAGCCGTGACTGTTCGAATTAACGCAGTCGGCTGGAATGGATCGATCGCAAAGATTGTTTTCCCTAATTCCACGACGCGATCGGGTTGCTTCTGAAGTTCACAAATTTCCTGCAGTCGCATTGCATCTTCGAGATCATCTGCGGAATACTGCAGATGCTCCGTCAGCGTCTGCATCTCCAATTTGGTTTGTTCGCGTTGCTTGTAGATATCCGCGAGCAATCGACGCGGCCCGTTTGTATGGTCATCCATTGGCACAAGCGCGATCAGTTTCTTCAACTGCGATTCTGCTTCGTCAAATTGATCGGCCTTGATCAACATTGATGCATACAAAAGCATCGCCGAGAAATTCTGCGGATGGTCGGCAATGAATGCTTTTACTGTTTCACTGTCCGTCGGCTTTGCCGCAGCCAATTCTTCCGGCGCGAACTCAACGCCGGCGGCAAAAGCGGTCGCTTGTTCGTTCAAAAACTTTGCAAAGGATTCTTCAAGGATGTCCAGCCCGTCCGTATGTCGATCCAGAGCATCATTGATTTGCACGCCATCATTCAGATCTTTCAGAATAGCATTCAGGGCTGGCAGGCCATGAACTGTCACTAGATGTTCAACCAGCATTGATGATTCGTAATACGCAAAGTTCAGATCTTCGCCGCTCTTCGCCGTCAAAAACGCACTGCTGAGTTCAGCCACCGGCGTTACGTCGCCAGCCAGAATCCGGTCGCGAAAATCAGGAGTCATGTGCTGCCCCCAACGAGTGTCCGTGCGGCGCTCTTCGAAGACGGAAATTCCTTCGCTTAACCAACGCGGCATGCGGTTGCTGGTCTTCTGTAACGTGATCACGTGACAGAATTCGTGCCATAACACAGATTCCCAACTGCCAGGGTTTTCTTTGCGTGTCGCAGGGCTGTTCGCGGTCACAACTTTTCCGAAACAGACACCCAGAAAGCCAGCCACGTCCGGAACGCCAAACGTACGAACGGCAAAGTCATCGACTCGTGAATAGATTTCGACATATACCGGCACTTCCGGCGTGAATTCGTATCGCGCGGTGAGGTCCGTCCATGCCTGTTCCAGCAAAGCCAGTACACGCGGGCCGTACACAGCGGCTTCATTTGTTTCCATGCGAACCTGAAAATGTTCGCTGCTGACCGTCGTGAATCGACCCAGAGAATCTTTTAGCTTCAACAAGTTAAACAAAGTCGTGTTGTAGCCATCAGCCTTGTACGCCTGTTCGGCCTGCTGCCAGCCTTCTTCTTCAATCCCCAACCGCAGCAGATCCTGAGCCAGCTGAATTCGCGCATCGACAAATTCTACATCAGCTTCGAGCGCCTTCCGTTGAAACGCCGCGCCTTCAGCAAAGCGATACTTCTGCGACAGCTTGCGACCAATCAGATGATCGACTTCCGGATTTGCCGTCGAAAATTTCAAGGCCGCAGCACGCGACGTTTCAGCAGCCGCCTCATCGTTGCGAAGGTGCCAGATCACGGACTGCAGACTATGAGCTTCCGGGAGATTGGGATTCACAGTCAGCAACTGCTGAATCGTTTTTTCCGCCTGTTCATATTCTTCTCGATCAATCTGCTGTTCTGTAATTCGCAACAGGGCAGGAGCAAAGTTGGAATTCAATTCCAGCGACTTCTTCAGGAACTCCGTCGCCTTTTCAGCGTCGGATGTCCGATACGCTTCTGACAACAGGAAGTTGATGTCCGCTTGGTCCGGCATGGTCTTTTCGGCGGCCGTCAGCAACTCGGCGGCAAACGGCACGTCGCCTTTCTTCAGCGCCAGTCGCCCTGCGGCGAGGAATCCATCGGGCCGATTCGGATAATTCTTGCGAGCCCGTTCAAAGAAACCTTCCTGCACTGCCTTTGCGTCAGCTCCCAATGCAATTGCAATCTCGCCTAACGCGACCAAATCATCAGCGTCGGTGTATCTCCATGAAGCGGAACTGACCAGTTTTTCAGTTTCGACCAGAGCGGCGGCTGCCAAATCACGTTTCCCATTCGCCAACGCGGATTTGTACTGCAGCAAACGCAGACGTACGCTCCAGGAATATCGTTCAATTCCAGCCGCGACCGTTTCCAGGGCTTCAGGATATTTCCCAAGAGCCAGCTCACTTTCGGCTTTCAGAATCGGCCATTCTTCGCCGTAGCTCTTGTTGGCAACTGCGTCTGTTGTTGCTTTCAGACAGTCTTCATATCGACCGGCGAGCAACATTTCCTGACACGAGGCGACGGTCTCGGCGGCCGACGCATCGTTGGAATGCAAAAACATCACCACAAAGACAAATATGGCAACAGTCACGCAATTGATTCGTAGCAGCATCGAGAGAACCTTGCAATAAAAAATGCGAACAGATCCAGTATATCTGCTGAACGGAGAGTAGCGTCCAATTCCATATCTGGACAGGAACTGGCATTGCATGGCACCTTTCGTGCTACAAGCATTCTGATCGAGTTGCGAGTCGGATACGAATTGCCGTCGTTATCACGGCCTTGCTTTCGGTTGGATTAACTTCAGTCAACATGGAAAGCGTCTTCATTGCGAATATGGCAGGATTGTCGCCTACAATCAGCGGCAATGGATTTTACATCGCTGTGTTCGCAATCTGCTTTTTCGGAGTGATGGTGTCGATACCGTTTGCTGTGGTCTTAATTTTGTATCAGGAAGCTTCAGAGGTGGTTTGCACTTTCATGATGCAGAAGGTACTTACTGTCTTGCTTGTTGGAGCCGTTGGCGGGATTTCGGCGATGTGCATTGCGTATCCTCAGCCAGGGAATTTTCGCAACGTACCGATGGCCGTATTACCAATCGCGTGTGCAAACATTCTTGCGATCATCATACCGCCAGTTCTTTGGCTTCTGGACCCGGATTCGTCACTTTCACGGTCATGAGCGAAAGAGTTGTCGATCTTAGGTCGTCGATCTGGGACAGATCTGAATACGGTAATCCGACCTGTCTCAGGTCGGAAATCCTCAGCGTCGCGTTACGAATCACAGCCGGACAAGAACAGGCGAAGCGGAAAGGTCGTCGATCTGGGACAGATCGACCTACTGTAATCCGACCTGTCTCAGGTCGGAAACCCGCAGCTTCGCGTTACGAACCACCGTCGCTGAAGAACAATTGCTGCGGGCGTCGCCGCAACCCATTTCATTTCAGTCGCGGTTACCAATCCGTTATGTCCACTTCACGTGGCGTCGCATCGGGCTATTTTTTTCTATGCTTCATTGCTGTCTTCCTCCGTGCTCTCCGTGTCCTCCGTGGTAACAAAAGAAGCCGCAGTTTTCACCACGGAGAACACAGAGGTCACGGAGGAAGCAGAGGGAAGGCGGCCATTGCTGCGTTTTTCTGCTTTCTCTACGCCCTCCTGTTCAAAATACGATTCCCAATCCACACACCGAGAGTCAATTCCAGTAGCGCCCTGAGTTTCGCGGATCACTGAACCGGAAGAACTTCTCCGGAAAAAAATAGCTATAGTTGGCAATGCCGAGTGGAAGAACCAGCACAGCGGAAAGGTCGTCGATCTGGGATAGATCGACCTACTGTAATCCGACCTGTCTCAGGTCGGAAATCCTCAGCGTCGCGTGACAAATCACGGTCGAGCAAGAACAGGCGAAGCGGAAAGGTCGTCGATCTGGGACAGATCGACCTACGTCAAGATCGTCTCGTAACTGAAACCTGCCGTGAAGTCGTTGACTTTTGCCACGCTTACCGCCACCCTGTCCGTTCTCCCGGCGGTCGGGCGGAGGCCTGCGGATCGGGCTTTTGGCAACCGCAAGTCACCGAATCAAAAACCAATCTTTCATGCAGTTTCGAATCACAAATCTGCGAACTCCGGTGGAACTGCCAGAACGCAGCCTTTCCGCTGAAATCGCCCGTCGACTGGAAATGCCCCTCGACGATCTTGCCTCGCTGAAAATCCTGCGAAAAAGTCTCGACGCCCGAACTCGACACCGCATGGAATTTGTCTATTCGCTGACGCTGTCTGTCCCCGACGCTAAAGCCGATTCACCGCCTTACGCGGATGGCATGGACATTGCGCCGTGGACACCGCCGACGTTTGAAGATCCTGAGCCAGGTTCAAATCCACTACCTCATCGGCCCGTCATTGTCGGTTCAGGCCCCGCAGGACTTCTCGCCGGATATTTTCTGGCATTGCGAGGCTATCGACCGATCATCATCGAACGGGGTCAGGCGGTCCGTGAACGCGTACCGGCAATTCGACTTTTTGATTCCGGCGGCGGACACGACAACGA
>JBDNFT010000349.1:0-3946 GCA_041689695.1 Planctomycetaceae bacterium
ACAAAAGTCGAACGCGAACGCACATTTGCGATGCTGCATAATAACGAGTTGGTCCTGGGATCAATCGACCGTCTGGTATTGCTCATGCAGAATGGACGGCCTGTTGCAGCGGACATCATTGACTTCAAAACTGACCGATTCGCCGGAGACCGCAACCGCTGGATCGAAGCCCGCCGCCTGCACTATGGGCCTCAGTTGGAAGAATATCGCTTCGCTGTCTCCCAATGCTTCGGCGTCCTAATCCAGCACATTGGAACGCGGTTACTCTTGATCGAAGCGGATGCCGTGATTGCGACTACGTGATTGCGCACGTGGCAATGCGACGGAACCTACAGAAAGTGGAATGGAAATTACCATTCTGGCGGTAATTCGCCGCTGCTTCGAGTTGAAATTGCAGCTTGGATCACGTGATCGAACGAATAGGAGACGAATCGGACGCTTCCATCTGCGGTCGCAAAATGTGTTCCTTGGGTATGCCAACTCCATAGAAACAAACGGTCCGATACACCGTTCTTCGGTGCCCTCAGTCCTCCCCCGAATTCTATTCCGAAAACACCCGGCAAGGTGACGTCAAGGATTCCGGCTGGACATTTTGAAATGTCGCCAGCACCGCCCCATTTCGCAACGTCACCGACAATACCTCTTTCCGCAAACATTAACGTGTTGGACGTTCCGTCGGTAATATCGCGCGGGCCTATGCGACTGTTTCCAAACAGAATTCCAGCATGTATCAACGCGCTGTTCGGCAGGGAGCTGCGTTGTTCGCAGTCTACGAGATTGTGTGTCGAAAGCATTCCGCCAATTCCGGAAATCCCGAGGTAATTGTTTGTGCCCCAGCCTCCACGATAGTAGTCCCCCCAAATCGAATCTGGCCCTACTGGTTCTTTCCATTCCAATGGATTTGCCGCCAAAGGATCCGAAGGACAAACAAAGGCATCGACTTGTCGTCGCGTTAAATCCCGTTGATGAATCTGACAATCCAGATTGAAATCGAACCGGTCGTACAACGGCTTCTGATCCAGGTATGGCAACAGTGCCACGGTCCAGCCGAATGACTTTGAATATCCTGGCGGTTCGGTTGGGTTGATCACCTGCGATCCAGGTGGGAAAACACCAAAAGTCCCACAGTAGTTGTGAGCTGCAAGCGAGATCTGTCGCAGTTTAGAACTGCAGGCTACGCGACGAGCGGACTCACGTGCGCTCTGCACAGCGGGCAACAGCAACCCAATGAGGATTGCCATAATCCCAATCGATACTAATAATTCGACGATGGTAAACCCTGTTCGTTTACGAACGTCCAACCCTGATCGCGAAGACTTTTCCGGCATCGCCATGTCGCCTCCTATTGGGCCTTCAAGAAAAGCGGCGGTGTTTTGGAAATACCAAAACACCGCCCGAAAAGTGACTGCTGCGAACGAAAACATTAGTCCACTGGAGGTCTACTCCATGCATATACAGTAAGGAAATGCGCCTATGTCGATCGGTTGCCCCAACGAACTAAATGGCCATGCAATAGAATCGCCGACGCCCGTGCAACGCGCAAAGCAGGTATTTCCTGAGTACTTCTCATATGAAACGGATCCTCCAACGGCAGTCAAAGTCCCTCCTACAGATACGGCCCATGCGTTGTCGCACGCGTTCACCTCTGCAAGTTTGAAGCACTCGTTACTCCACTTCCAATACTGGTCCGTGTGACATCCCTGAGTACACGCACCGCCGGAGGGAGGGATTCTCCCAAACACTGCAACACATGTGACCAGGCAAAACGTGGTTGCCACCGAAAATACTGTCCAGAACTTCTTCATTGCTCATTTCCTTTAAACTATGAGGGTTGTTACAGACAAAACACCGACACGTCACAAAACACAACTCTTCGATCCGCCATTTCTGCCAGCCCAACTCTACAAACGATGACTGGTTCTAACTCGACGGCTCCAGGCAATAAAACCTGCGAGAACTAAAATGCCCGCAACCACAAACCAGTACCAGGAGAGGCGTGGATTGCTTGCCGCGAAGACTGGGGAACTGAACCCGGGAATGTTGCCGTCGGCATCGACGATAGAAGGCCCGTTTCCTCCTTCAATAACAACCCGAGAGCCAGGCGGAAAATCCATTTCAAACAGGGAGTCCGACATGGCAGTATTGGTATCGAATTGTTCCACAGTCACTGTCTGGCTTGCGGAAAGCTCTCCATTATCCTTAAGTACCGTGCACTTCCAGCCGGTCACCTCAAATCCAATTGCTTTGCTCTCGGCATAGTGGACATCGATCTGATAAAGCGGAACTTCATTCTTGGAACGACGCGAAATCCGCAGCGGAATATACTCTCGCACAGGATCAACCCAGACTTCATCGGTCGATTCATTTTCGGACACGGAAATTAAGATCAGGCAATCTATGTCTCCAATCTTGTAGTTGTTTGGCTGTATCACACAATCGCGAAGATTGAAGGAAGAGCGTTCTTTTTCGCGGAACCTATAGCCGTACAACAGTGGATTATAGTTGACTGTCAAATAGGTTCCGGGCTCAGAAACAGTGGGGTTTATTGTTCCGGATGACTTGTTATCAAATTCGGTCCCACTGGATCGATCAGAAAAGAGCTTTTGACCGCCTTTGCCGTTCAACACCTGGCGAATCCTGGGCGGGTCCCAAACCGCATTCACCGCATCGCGACGAATTTCAACCGCCACCTTGTCTTTCCAGAACCACAATTCTGAGCTTTCCTGCATCGTGACATAGTCAGCATCCTTCATTCCCGGACCAGGAGGCTTCGCTACGCGAACCGACGAGAACTTGACATGGAGTGATTCAGCACGAGCGCTGCGGGACTGCCAGGCATCGCGGATTTCCGTCAACTTCACATCGTCAGCACACGAAGTTCTGATCGATGTGAAAATAAGGCACACTAACAAGACCAACGACCAGCGTACCATTTCGATGCTCCTTAGATTCCCGCGTGGGCCAAACCCGAACAGTGAATTCTGACAGTACTCGGGACGGAACTTTCCGTGCCTGAAACCCCTCGTTCCGTGATGATGACATCAAATGAGAAACGACCTTCGGCAACTGCCACCACGGACAGCGAAAAAGTGTCGTTCCTTGCCTGCACTTCAACCTTTGCGTTCAGTTCGTCAGAAACACTGACATCCAATTCACCCAACGTTCGATCCAACCTGCTGGTACAGGAATAATTTCGGACTAACTCTACGCCAAGCGATACGGCCCCGAAGTGTGTGAACTCTGGCACTAACGTAATTTCGGAAACAGTTACGATCTTGACTGGCCAGTCGCTGCTAACCAATTTGCCATTTAGCGTCCCGTGTAACGTGAGATTCCCATTCGCGACGCCCGAAACCAAAGTCGGCTTCATGGTGAGTTTGACGCAGAAATCGTCGGGCGGGGAGCCCGCCAGATTTGAAACCTCCAGCCCGTCTAAATCGCTGGTTGCATCAATCTCGCTTAAGCCAGTGGTTTTTCCGAATGGCACTTCGATGCTGCATCCTTGCCCTGATCCAGCAATACACTGCAACTCAAGATCCTTCGGCGTCTTCATCCAGTAAGCATCGCCCACTTCTCCCCGAATCTCCCAACTCGCAGTGGCACCGCCTGCCTCCACTGCATAGACATTAACGCTAAATGGGCGATCCTCTCCTGATGGCAAAGTCCGGCCTCGAAGATCGATCGCCAAAGCAACGTCTCTCGATGAATGCGCGGGAATCTCAATCGGGAGCTTGAATCCAGACAGTACTGTACAGCCGCACGAAGTTGATAGTGACTCGACGATTAACGGTGAACCAGTGCTATTCTCAAGTGGGAGCGTCCAGTCGAAGGCGGACGTAGACCAAACGCGGCCAAACTGCAGTGCTTCCGGTGGCACTCGGAGTCCGGTGGCTGGAGTCCGGTGTCCGGTGTCCGGTGTCCGGTGTCCGGTGTCCGGTGTCCGGTG